>CAUVJL010000127.1:0-7622 GCA_963552075.1 uncultured Neisseria sp. | reverse complement strand
AACCTGTTTTTGGGTTTCGGCTGCCGGGGGGAAGGGCTTTTTTGCAAAGGTCTCATACCGTGTTTTCAGACGACCTTTTTATAAAAGACCGTATGGGGTATTGTTTTGATTCTTGACTTTTCATCCCTTCCACACGCCAGGAAACGGCAATGGGTTGGGCAGGTTTATCCGGAATCGGCAAACTGTCAGCCTCCGTCCGAATATATAGTGGATTAACTTTAAATCAGGACAAGGCGACGAAGCCGCAGACAGTACGGCAAGGCAACGCCGTACTGGTTTAAAGTTAATCCACTGTAATCTTTAAAGGTTAACAAAAGCGTGGGGCAAAGGATATAGATGTTGGAAGGCATGGCGGTAAACAAAAGGTCGTCTGAAACCGGAAATCCGGTTTCAGACGACCTTTCTAAATTATCGATACATTAGGCAAAGCCAAACGCAGAGGAGATTTAATTAACAGCCGATAAGATGGCGTAAAGGCTTGGGGCATCTACGCATAATTCTTCTTTTTCCGAGCGGTAGCAGGTCCAGCTTTTGCCTTTGAATGTACGCTCGGAGGTGGTGTAAGTCTTGTTATTCATCAGTTTGGTCGAATGAGTCCATTTGCCGCCTGTCGGGTTGGATTCTTTCGTTTTCATAAAGGCTTCATACGAAAAAACAATCGTTTTTCCATTTTTCAATTTGTACTCTTCCCCGTTCCCCGCGATATAGCCGCCGCGTTTTTCATCATAGACTTGTGCGCTTTCCCAAGCCAGGCTGCTGCAAGCCGTTGTTTGCGGTTGGCTGTTTGGGGCGGTCAAATCTTGGTATGTGCAAGTCAACTTGTCTGATGAATAGGTGTGGCTGGCATAGGCAGCCGTAGACAAAAACAGGATGGTAAAAAATATTCTTTTCATTTTGGCTTACCTTTTAAAAATCAAAACGATACGGAGTAAAACGACCTTATTCCACTTGAGGACAATGCGGCGCCCCGAATAGCGGAAACCGAGAAGACGGGTATTGTACTTCCATCCGCGGAACACGTCAGCAAACCTTATTCGATTATCACGTTTTCAGACGACCTTGCCGCGCAAAATACGCTACAATACGCCCTATTTCAAGTTTCTAAAATTAAAAGGAAAATTCAATGTTCAGCTTCTTCCGCCGCAAGAAAAAACAGGAAACGCCCGCTCAAGAAGAAACCCGCATTCAGGAAACCGCCGCCGAAGCCGTAGAACGCGCCGAAGCTGCCGTTTCGCAAACGCTTGAAACGGTTCAGGAAAATGTCGGCGAAAAAGCGGAGGAGCTGACGGCGGCAGTCGAAACGGCGGTAGAAAGTACCAAAGAGCACGCCGAAGAAATCTGCGAGACTGTGGTTGAACATGTTTCCGAAACGGTCGAAAAAGTGGAAGAACGCGTGGAAGCGGTCAGCGAAACCGTTGCCGAAAATGTTTCCGCAGCGGTAAAACACGTCCATGAAGCGGTCAGCGACGGGTCGTCTGAAACCGCAGAAGCCGTTGAAACCTTAGAAATCCAAACCGAAGCCGCGCCTGCAACATCCGAAGAACATTCCGTACCGGCCTTTGACAATACAGCCGTCGCCACGTCGTCTGAAACATCCGAAACGTCCGAAACCGAACCCAAACTCAGCTGGGCGGCACGTTTGAAACAGGGTTTGACCAAATCGCGCGACAAAATGGCGAAATCGCTGGCGGGCGTGTTCGGCGGCGGGCAAATCGACGAAGACTTGTACGAAGAGCTGGAAACCGTGCTGATTACCAGCGACATGGGCATGGAAGCGACGGAATACCTGATGAAAGACGTGCGCAACCGCGTCAGCCTCAAGGGGCTGAAAGACGGCAACGAGTTGCGCGGCGCATTGAAAGAAGCCTTGTACGACCTGATTAAGCCGTTGGAAAAACCGCTGGTCTTGCCCGACACGAAAGAGCCGTTCGTCATCATGCTGGCGGGCATCAACGGCGCGGGCAAAACTACTTCCATCGGCAAACTCGCCAAATATTTCCAAGCGCAGGGCAAATCCGTGCTGCTTGCCGCAGGCGACACCTTCCGCGCCGCCGCCCGCGAGCAGCTTCAGGCATGGGGCGAACGCAACAACGTAACCGTCATTTCGCAAACCACGGGCGATTCCGCTGCCGTCTGCTTCGATGCCGTCCAAGCCGCCAAAGCGCGCGGCATCGACATCGTGCTTGCCGACACCGCCGGCCGCCTGCCCACGCAGCTTCATTTGATGGAAGAAATCAAAAAAGTGAAGCGTGTGTTGCAAAAAGCGATGCCCGACGCGCCGCACGAAATCATCGTCGTCCTCGATGCCAACATCGGGCAAAACGCCGTCAACCAAGTCAAAGCCTTTGACGATGCGCTGGGGCTGACGGGGCTGATTGTGACCAAACTCGACGGTACGGCAAAAGGCGGCATCCTCGCCGCGCTTGCCTCCGACCGTCCCGTCCCCGTCCGCTACATCGGCGTGGGCGAAGGCATAGACGATTTGCGCCCGTTTAACGCGCGCGCTTTTGTGGACGCGTTGTTGGACTAAGCCCAATCGGGCAACAGTCCGATAACGAAAAATCCCGATACGGCAAAATGCCTGCGGATGCGTTTTTATAGTGGATTAACTTTAAACCAGTACGGCGTTGCCTCGCCTTGTCGTACTATCTGTACTGTCTGCGGCTTCGTCGCCTTGTCCTGATTTAAAGTTAATCCACTATATTCGACACAGCCGTTTTGCCGAACCATGAAAAAGGTCGTCTGAAACCGACAACAGGTTTCAGACGACCTTTGTTTGATGTGGCGGACGAAATAGCGCTGCCGTCAATTGGTGCAACGCCTATTTCCACCTGCCGAAAAGGCGAAAACCGTTTGAAAGCAACCCTTACGGAGACAAGTAGCTTTACAAACGGTTTTCAGGTCGGCCTAGCGACCCACCAACGATTATTATACCAACATCATGCTTTTTTGACAAACTCTGATTTCAAATTCATCGCGCTGCCGTCAATTTTGCAACCGATATTGTGGTCGCCTTCTTGCAGGCGTATGCCTTTTACCTTGGTGCCTTGCTTGATGACCATGGAGCTGCCTTTGACTTTGAGGTCTTTAATCAGGACAACGGTGTCGCCGTCTTGCAACACGGTACCGTTGGCATCTTTGACGCTCAGGGTTTCTTCGGCGGCTTCACCGTCGTTTTCCATCCATTCAAACGCGCATTCGGGACAGATGTATTGGCTGCCGTCTTCGTAGGTGTATTCGGATTGGCATTGCGGGCAAGGTGGGAGGGACATGGTGGGGATTCCTTTGGTTGAGAAGCGGGGGATTATAGCGGATTAAAATAAAAATGAGACAAGGCAGCAACGCCCGCCGTGTACGGGTAGTACATAAGGGCGTTGGCAACGCCGTATCATTGCAATTTTAATCCACTATATAAGGGAAAGGAGGCAAGGATACGACGGCTTTGTGCTGATGCTTCAATACAAAACGACCTGTCTTGCAACAGGTCGTCTGAAAACACGGATGCGGCTTAGAGGGACAGCGAAGCTGCCTGAATCAGACCGCGTGCTTTGGCTTCGGCTTCGGCGGCACGCTCTTGCGAGGTGAACGGACCCATTTTGACGACGTATTCGTAGTTGCGTTTCTCCAGGGAAACTCTCGGGTTCATCATGCCGGCGGAAAGATTTCTCGCCGCCTGGTTCATATAGGCTTGCGCTTCGCGTTCGGTACCGAAGGATTTCAAATCGACGAAAATATCTTTGCCATCATAAACTTGGGTGCTTTGACCCGGTACGATTTGTTCGACTTTGACATGTGCCGTGCCTTGGTTGATGAAACCCAATTGCTGGGCGGCGGCTTTGGACACGTCGATTACGCGGTTGCCGTGGAAAGGACCGCGGTCGTTGACGCGGACGATGACGCTTTTACCGTTTTTGGTGTTGGTCACACGGGCGTAGCTGGGAATGGGGAGGGTTTTGTGGGCGGCGGTCAGGGCGTTCATGTTGTAACGCTCGCCGCTGGAGGTTTTACGGCCGTGGAACTGGTTGCCGTACCATGAGGCGTTGCCGGTTTGGACGAAGGAGGATACTTTGGTCATCGGCGTGTAGCGTTTGCCGGCGACTTTGTAGCTGCGGTTGGCGGAGGAATGCAGCTTCTCGGCGCGGACGATGGAGTCGGCAGAGGCGGAATGAATGGAAAGGATGCTGATTGCGACGGCAGTCAGGGTGGAGAAAAGGGCGGTTTTAGATAAAGTCAAAACGTAGTCCGTTCTTGAGTTGATAACGCGGCGGGATGGCTCCCAGGCGGTTTCAGACGACGTATCGGCGGTTTGACAAAAACCAAGCTGTTGTCGGACAGTATCGTCTTGGTTTTTGTCAAACGGCTCAGGGAGACTCCCCAGCGGATGTTATACACCGCCTGCGTAACCGTTTTGCCGCCATGCTTCAAACAGAATCACGGCGACGGTGTTGGAAAGATTCATGCTCCGGCTGCCGGGCTTCATGGGCAGGCGCAGCTTTTGCCCTTGGGGCAGGGTGTCGAGGATTTCGGCGGGCAGGCCGCGTGTCTCCGGGCCGAACAAAAAGACATCGCCCTCAACAAAGGAAACTTCGTCAGGACGGGTTTTGCCTTTGGTGGTCAGCGCGAAAATGCGGCGGCCTTCCAAAGCTTTGAGACAATCTTCGAAATTCTCGTGTACCGTCAGTTTTGCAAACTCGTGATAATCCAAACCTGCGCGCTTCATTTTTGCCGAATCCAGCGGAAAACCGAGCGGCTTGACCAGATGCAAATCGGCTCCGGTGTTGGCGCACAATCGGATGATATTGCCCGTATTGGGCGGGATTTCGGGTTGGTACAAAACTATGGTAAACATATAAATCAATCACTTATAGAGGGGCATAATGCCGAAATGTTCCGCAGGTGTCAAAAACTTTAGCTATTTTTTCATTGGCGGACGCGCCAAACTCCAGCAAAAAATCTTGCCTGCGCCTGATTTTTTCAGCGTCCGCGCCAATTCGTCCAGCGTCGAGCCGGTGGTGAACACATCGTCGATTAACAAAATATTACAGTTTTTCGAGATATGACCATTGATTTCAAAAGCATTTTTTATATTGCGAACCCTGTCTGCGCTTTTCAGCGTACTTTGCGGCTCGCGATGTCGTCTGAAAACCGTCTGCCGCGGCAGCAGCGTCCAGCCGTAATGTTCGGACAGAATATCCGCCAATTCCTCGCTTTGGTTGAAGCCGCGGTGCAGCCGCCTTTCTTTGCTCAACGGCACGGGCAGCACAAAATCGAAATGCTCCGTTTCCAGCCAGTCGGGCGCATGGTGGCGCATCAGTTCCGCCAGCGGACGGCTCATGCCGAGGTCTGCCAAATGCTTCAACGCGCGTATCATACTACTGACGGGCGGCTCATAATACAGCGAAGCCCACATCCGCTCAAATGCCGGCGGCTTCTTCTGACAGCCGCCGCACACCGCCCCGCCCTGTATAGTGCGGAAACACAAGGGGCAACTGTTTGCCGCGTCCGTAAAAAACTCTTCCAAGTCCGCCGCGCAGCCGCCGCAAAAACCGCCATACGGCCGGGTTTCGCACGCTGAAACCAAGGCGTGGCATAATACGCAACGGCTTTTGTGCCACCATCCCGCATTGCGCCACCAAGAAAACACATCCATAGAGAAAACAGCCATGCCGCACTCCGCCAAAAAAGTTTATCTGATACACGGCTGGGCAGCGAACCGCCACGTCTTCGACGACCTCATCCCGCGCCTGAGTGCCGATTGGGACATCCGCGCGCTCGATTTGCCCGGACACGGCAACGCGCCCTTTGCCGAACCTTTCAACATCGCCGCAATTGCCGAAGCCTTCGCCGAAGAAATCGACGCGCCCGCCCACATCCTCGGCTGGTCGCTCGGCGGCTTGGTCGCGCTCCATCTCGCCGCACGCCATCCCGACAAAGTCCGCTCGCTCTGCCTGACCGCAAGTTTCGCCCGCCTGACCGCCGACGCGGACTACCCCGAAGGCCTGTCCAATCCCGCTTTGGGCAAGATGGTCGGCGCGTTCCGGCAGGATTATGCCAAACATATCAAACAGTTTCTACAATTACAGTTGCTGCACACACCAAACGCCGCCGAAATCATTGGCAACATCCTGCCCGACCTCTCCCGCCACGGCGCACCGCCCGCCCTGCAAGCCGCGTTGGATGCCGTCAACCAAGCCGATGCCCGCCCGCTGCTTTCAAGCATCCAAGCCCCCTCGCTTTTGGTGTTCGGACAAAAAGACGCCATCACCCCGCCGCGCATGGGCGAATACCTCAACCGCCATCTGGCGGACAGCGAATTGGTATTGATGGAAAAAGCGGCACACGCCCCGTTTTTAAGCCATGCCGACGAATTTGCCGAATGTTACCGCGGCTTTGTCGAAAAGGTCGTCTGAAAAACCTTTTGCTGTTGTTGCCGTTCAGGCGTGAATCCAAAACTTAAAGAATGACGAGGCTTCAGAGTGTGAAATCCGTCGGCGGGAACGACGCCGCGCTGCCGCAACGACAGCCTTGTCCCTTCCCCCGTCCGGCGGGGGAAGGTTAGGATGGGGGTGGTTTTGGATGTACGGAATAAAATAGAGCCATCCTCTTCCGCCGGACAAAAGAAGAAGCAGATAACCGAGTGCGGCAGTTGCTGTTTTTTAATATAGTCGATTGAAATTAAAAGAAATCCATACCGCCATTCTTGTACACCCTAAATGGCGGCACGCAAACCCACCCTTCAAAAAGAAGAAAAAGGTCGTCTGAAACATGAACCCCCAAGACAAACGCTGGCAAATCCACCGCCATCTCGCCCAAGACACCGACGAGCGGCTGCAAATCGTCCGCAATGCGCCCAAGCGCATCCTGCTGGTTGGGGCGGACGCAGACATCAGCCGCAGCCTGCTTGCTGCACGTTATCCGAACGCGGTATTCGAAGAATACGACCCGCGCGCCGACTTCCTCCAAACCGCCGCAGCCGCGCGCAAAAGCGGTTTTTGGCAAAAGCTCACCGGCAAAACCGTCCCGCAACACTGCCAAGCCCTCACCGACCCGCTGCCCGAAGCCTCCGCCGATATGTTGTGGGCGAACCTCAGCCTGCCCCGCGCAAACGAAATCCTGCCCGTCCTACAAAACTGGGCAAACGCCTTGAAAACAGACGGTTTATTATTCTTCACCCATTTTGGCCGCGACAGCCTGACCGAGCTGACAGGTCGTCTGAAAAGCGCGGGGATAGCGTGTGAAACGCCGACCTTAATCGATATGCACGACCTCGGCGACATGCTTGCCGACAACGGTTTCTACGACCCCGTTACCGATACCGCCAAGCTCGAATTGAGCTACCGCAAGGCGGCGACGTTCCGGCAGGACATGGAAACCTTGGGCTTGTGGCACGCCTTGAAATTCAGCGACGCCCAAGCGGCTGATGCGTTTGTGGATAAGATTTTTGAAACCGAAGGCGGTCTGACCGTCACGCTCGAAACCGTGTACGGTCATGCCGTGAAGAAACTGACGCTGCCCGAGGGGGAAAACGTGGTGCGGTTTTATCCGAAAGGCTGAACGGTTTGGCGGAATAAATATAGTGGATTAACTTTAAATCAGGACAAGGCGACGAAGCCGCAGACAGT
>CAUVJL010000126.1:0-7674 GCA_963552075.1 uncultured Neisseria sp. | reverse complement strand
CTTTGAGCTAAGGCGAGGCAACGCCGTACTGGTTTAAAGTTAATCCACTATATCTTTCTTTTTAGAAGCGCTGCGCCAGTGCGTATCCGCAACAACCGCAGCGTTGACGCTCAAATTTATTCGTCGTCTTCTTCCAACGCTTCTTGCCCGCCTTTTTCGGCAAAATGACCCAACAGCCAAATCAGAGCGCCGCCACCGGTAATCCCTGCTTTAATCCACATTGCAGTATCTTCCCCCCAGTTATAAATCCATGCTAAAACTTTCGGCACAGCATTCATATAATTCAAACCGAACGCTAAAAGACCCAGGATAAACAAAGTACTGCCAAATCTTTTCATGAAGATTCCTTTCGATGAAAATCAGAAGGTTTATAAAGAAATACAAAAAAGATTACTTTCCGCGCAATATAGATGTAAAACGATATCATTATAGTCGAAACAAATTAAAAAATATATTTTCACGCAAAATACATGGTTGAGAGCAAACACCTCATTCCTCATCAAAGAACATATAGTGGATTAACTTTAAACCAGTACGGCGTTGCCTCGCCTTAGCTTAAAGAGAACGATTCTCTAAGGTGCTGAAGCACCAAGTGAATCGGTTCCGTACTATCTGTACTGTCTGCGGCTTCGTCGCCTTGTCCTGATTTAAATTTAATCCACTATAAATACCCCCCTTTGAAAAAGCAGGTCGTCTGAAAAAACGCCCCCCATCCTGAATCCCATCTTCCCTCATCTTCCCCAAACTGCCTGAAATACAGCTAAAAAATCCGTTTTCCCCACTTGCCAAGCCTGTTAAATTTTTTTACGATACAGCCATAGATTGTAAACAAAGGCCACAAGCCGACTGTTTTTTCAGACGACATTACCCCTGTCAGACCTCATTTCTATAACCGTAAGCCGCCAAGCGGCTGTTTTCATACCACATCAAAGCAAGAGGTATCAACGTGTCTGATTCCAAAACAAACGAACGCGCGACGTTTAGCAACCGCCGCGCGTTTATGGTTGCCGCCATCGGCTCTGCCGTCGGCCTGGGCAACATTTGGCGCTTCCCCTACATCGCCTTCGAAAACGGCGGTGGTGCGTTCCTCCTACCCTATCTGGTCGCGCTCTTGACTGCAGGCATCCCGCTGCTGCTGATCGACTACGCCATCGGCCACCGCTACCGCGGCTCGCCCCCGCTGGCTTTCCGTCGCCTCGGCCGCTGGTTCGAGCCTGTGGGCTGGTGGAACGTCATGGCCAATATCATCATCTGTATCTACTACGCAGTCATCATCGGCTGGTCGGCAAGCTACGCGTATTACTCGCTGAACGCGGCATGGGGCGCAGATCCGCAGGCATTTTTCTTTAAAGACTTCTTAAACATGGCAGGCCCTGAAGCCTTAGGCTTGGATTTTGTCGGCAAAGTTGTCGGCCCGCTGATCGGCGTATGGCTGTTTACCTGCATCATCATGGCTTTGGGCGTACAAAAAGGCGTGGCAGGCGCATCGTCGTTTTTCATGCCGCTGCTTTTGATTATGTTCATCATCATGGTCGGCATCTCGCTGACGCTGCCGGGCGCGGCCAAGGGCTTGGACGCGCTGTTTACGCCCAACTGGTCGAAACTTTCCGATCCCAAAGTCTGGGTCGCCGCATACGGTCAGATTTTCTTCTCACTCTCCATCTGCTTCGGCATCATGGTGACTTACTCTTCCTACCTGAAGAAAAAAACCGACTTGGGCGGTACCGGCTTGGTTGTCGGCTTTGCCAACAGCAGCTTTGAATTGCTCGCCGGTATCGGCGTATTCGCCGCGCTGGGCTTTATGGCACAAGCCAATGGACAAGCCGTCAGTCAAGTTGCTTCCAGCGGCATCGGTTTGGCTTTCATCGCCTTCCCGACCATCATCAACCAAGCTCCGATGGGGGCGCTGATCGGCGTATTGTTCTTCGGTTCGCTGGTATTCGCAGGCATTACCTCGATGATTTCCATCGTCGAAGTCATCGTTGCCGCCATTCAGGACAAATTGAACATCGGCCGCGTCAACGCTACCCTGCTTGTCTGCATCCCGATGGGCATTATCTCCACCCTGCTCTTCGGCACGACCACCGGCCTGCCCGTTTTGGACGTATTGGACAAATTCGTCAACACCTACGGCATCGTCGCCGCCGGCTTCGTCTATGTTTTGGCCATCATCGTCCTGCGCAAACTGCCCGAGCTGCGCAACCACCTGAACGCGCTCTCCTCCGTCCGCGTCGGTGCGATTTGGACTGCCAGCGTCATCTTTACCGTTGCCATGCTCGGCTATATGTTGTACCAAGACACAATCGGCCTGCTTAAAGAAAACTACTCGAAATATCCCAGCGATTTCCTCAATATCTTCGGCTGGGGCATGTCGATCGGTCTGATTGTCATCTCCGTGGTGCTGTCGCTTCTGCCTTGGAAGCATGGTCAAAACTTCAACGTCAAAGACGAACACGAACATGAACAAGGAGACAAAGAATGAGTACCTCAGCCATCGTCATGATGATTATCGCACTCGTCGTCATTTGGGGCGGATTCATTCTGTCCGTATGGCGGCTGCCTGAAGAATAGGCTTTTTTCCAACAAGTGTTGCAGACACCGTACAGGTCGTCTGAAACCCAAACGCCCCGAAACCGCATTGCGGCTTCGGGGCGTTTTATTGCCGCCAAATCCAAGACAGACCAAGCTTTCCGTCTATCAGCCGAGTAACCGTACCGAACAAAAGCAACATTTGTTTACGCTAATTTTCCACAGGCGGGCGAAGGTAAACAAAGGGCTGATTATAATGAAAATATAGTGGATTAAAATTGCAATGATACGGCGTTGCCAACGCCCTTATGTACTACCCGTACACGGCGGGCGTTGCCGCCTTGTCTCATTTTTATTTTAATCCACTATAACTCCGGCATCTGCCGTGTTTCACGAAAGGAAGAAACAATGACCATGAAACCACTTATGGCGGTATTGCTCGCCGCCAGCCTCAGCCTCCCCGCCATCCACGCGGAAGCGCGAGGCACGGCAAACCAGAAAAAAGCCACCCTCGCCGGCGCGGCAGCAGGCGCAGCCTTGGGCGGCCTGTTGGGCAACGACGGACAAAGCGCGATCATCGGCGCAGTGGCGGGCGGTTTGGCAGGCAACGCCTACGCCTACCACAATAAAAAAATGAATCAAAAAGACAACGATATCGCCTTGCGCGACCGCCGTTACCGCGAATCCCGCTACTACGGCTACGACGGTTACGGCTACGGCGATCCGTACTACCGCGATACGTACTACAAAAAACACAAACATAAACATCACCACCGCAAACACTACCGCGACTGGGATGATGATTACTACGATTACGACGACGATTAAACCCATCGTTTGACTGTCTGAACAAAAGGTCGTCTGAAAACCTGAAACCGGGTTGAACCGCCTTCCAACCTTGGGGATGTCCCAGCCATTTTCAGACGACCTAGACAAGCCGGATTCTGCTTCCCGCAGATTCCGGCTTTTTCCATTTCCAAGCGCGTCGTTCATGGTTGCATGACGTAATGCCGAACAAACCGCCGCATACAGGGACAACGCAGAGGTATAGTGGATTAACTTTAAACCAGTACGGCGTTGCCTCGCCTTGCCGTACTATCTGTACTGTCTGCGGCTTCGTCGCCTTGTCCTGATTTAAATTTAATCCACTATAAAACCAAGCCTGTTACGCCAAAGTGGCGAATTTTGTCGAATTCCGCCTTTTCAGACGACCCCTTCTCCTCCCCTCAAATTTACCTTTTCCGCCCGCTTCGGTATCATACCGCCTGTCTGTTTATCCCTGACGGAATCCCGATTATGTCTGACTGGTCCCTCCCCGATTTCGAACGCAAAATCTGCCCGCCCGAAGAATTGGCGCAACGTCTGCACACGCTTCCCCGCCCGCTGGTGTTTACCAACGGCTGTTTCGATATTCTGCACAGGGGGCATGTTACCTATCTGGCGCAGGCTCGGTCGGCGGGGGCGGCGTTGGTGCTGGCTTTGAACACGGATGCGTCCGTTCGCCGTTTGGGCAAGGGGGACGACCGTCCCGTCAACCCGCTGGAAAACCGCGCGGCGGTGGCGGCGGCATTGGCAAGCGTGGATTTGGTCACTTGGTTTGACGAAGACACGCCCGCCGAGTTGATCGAGCAAATCAAACCCGACATCTTGATTAAAGGCGGCGACTGGCCGGTCGAAAAAATCGTCGGCGCGCAAGAAACGCTGGCGCGCGGCGGCAAAGTGTTTTCCATTCCGTTCCTGCACCAGACTTCCACCACGAAAACGCTGGAAAAAATCCGCGCAGCCGAGGGCGGCAAATGACCGCGCTGAAACTGCCGCACAGTCGGGTTTTGGCGGAACTCGCCGACGGTCTGCCGCAACACGTTTCCCATCTCGCGCGTATCGCGGGCGTGAAGCCGCACCAACTCAACGGCTTTTGGCAACAGATGCCCGCACACATCCGCGGACTGCTGCGCCAACACGACGGGCAATGGCGGCTCGTGCGCCCGCTTGCCGTGTTTGACGAAGAAGCGTTGCAGCGTTTGGGCGCGGAACGCGGTTTTCAGACGACCTTAAAACACGAATGCACGTCCAGCAACGACGAAATCCTGAATCTGGCGCGCACTTCGCCCGAACAAGCCCATAAATCGCTCTGCGTCGCGCATCTGCAAACCAAAGGCCGCGGGCGGCAGGGACGCAAGTGGACACACCGGCTGGGCGAATGCCTGATGTTCAGCTTCGGCTGGGTATTCGACAAACCGCAGCACGAACTCGGCTCGCTTGCCCCCGCCGTCGCGCTCGCCTGCCGTCGCGCCCTGAACACATCGGGTTTGGACATACAAATCAAGTGGCCGAACGATTTGGTCGCCGGCAGGGACAAACTCGGCGGCATCCTGATCGAAACCGTCCGCAACGGGGGCAAAACCGCCGCCGTCATCGGCATAGGCATCAATTTCGTCCTGCCAAAAGAAGTCGAAAACGCCGCCTCCGTCCAAGCCCTTTTCCACAACGCGCAGCTTGCCCGCGGCACCGCCTCCGTACACTGCATTCCCGCTTCAACGCTGTTGGACAAATTGTTGGGCGAACTCAATGCCGTGCTGACGCAATACGCGCAAAACGGGTTCGCCCCCTTCCTCGAAGAATACCAAACCGCCCACCGCGACCACGGCAGACCTGTCCTGCTCCTGCGCGACGGGCAAACCGTAAACGAAGGCACCGTACTCAGTGTCGATGCGCAAGGCGCGTTGCACCTGATGACATCGGCAGGCGAACAAACCGTCGTCAGCGGTGAAATCAGCCTGCGCCCCGACGACACGCCCAAAGCCGCAACGCCGCGCCCGCCCGAACGCCTCCTCCTGCTCGACGGCGGCAACAGCCAGCTCAAATGGGCATGGGTGGAAAACGGCGTGTTCAACGAAGTCACCCGCGCGCCGTACCGCGATTTGAGCAGGCTCGGCGAAGAATGGGCAGCGCGTTCAGACGACCGTACCCGTATCGTCGGCTGCGCCGTGTGCGGCGACCTCAAAAAAGCCCTGGTCGAAGCCCACCTGACCGCGCCCGTCCGCTGGCTGCCCTCCATGCCGCAGGCGCTCGGCATCCGCAACCACTACCGCAACCCCGCCGAACACGGCTCCGACCGCTGGTTCAACGCCTTGGGCAGCCGCCGTTTCAGCCAAAACGCCTGCGTCGTCGTCAGCTGCGGCACCGCCGTAACCACCGACGCACTCACCGAAGACAACCATTACCTCGGCGGCACCATCATGCCCGGCTTCCACCTCATGAAAGAAGCCCTTGCCGCCAAAACCGCCAACCTCGACCGCCCCGCCGGCAAAGTGTACCCCTTCCCCACCACCACGCCCAACGCCATCACCAGCGGCATGATGGATGCCGTTTGCGGCGCCGTCATCATGATGCACGGGCGGCTGCAACAAAAAACGGGCGAAGGCAAACCCGTTGACGTCATCATCACCGGCGGCGGCGCAAACAAAGTCGTCAACGCCCTGCCCAAGCAGTTTGTTTTGGACAATACAGTAAAAATTGTAGATAATCTCGTCATTTACGGATTATTGAACTGGGTCGCGCAAGAGCAGGAACAGACCGAGAAACTGCCCGAATAAGCAGCAATGCCGTAGCGCAGATTCAAAGAGGTCGTCTGAAACGCAACACCGCTTTTCAGACGACCTTCAGACGCAGCAAACTTCAGCCGGTTGGCTTTGACGCCGATCCGCCACAACCAATAACAACACAAAACCGCCCGCACACCGCAACGGCAACTGAACACAAAAAAGGAAAACAACTCATGAAATGGCTTTTCGCCGCCCTCGTGGCACTCAACATCATCGTCTTCGGCGGCATGATTACGCACCGCCTCAACAACGCCAAATCCCCCAACGCCGCGCCCGTAGAAGGCGGCGCCCACGAACTCGCCCAACCCGAATCCCTGCGCCCGCAGCAAGCTCCCGCGCCTGCCGACAACGCGCAACCCGACTGGCTGCAAACCGACGAAACACAAGCCGACCTGCCCGAGCCCGAATCCGAAGAAGCCATAGCCGAACGCAAGAAAAAAGAAGAAGAGGAACAGGCGCGCCGCGAAAAAGAAAAAAAAGAACGTGAAGAAAAAGCCCGCCGCGAAAAAGAAAAAGCCGCCGCCGAAAACACCAATCCGAATGCTGCCGCCAACGAAAATCCCGCCGCCAAAAACGCAGCCGCCGCCCGCCAATGTACGTCTAACGCCAGCGTTACCCTGGATGAAGAC
Source organism: uncultured Neisseria sp. (assembly GCA_963552075.1). Taxonomy (GTDB): domain Bacteria; phylum Pseudomonadota; class Gammaproteobacteria; order Burkholderiales; family Neisseriaceae; genus Neisseria. The sequence goes on along the minus strand of CAUVJL010000126.1, from coordinate 911 downwards.
GACTACCACCGTATCAAAGGCCTGCTGACCCGCTGGCCGCACGCCGCCAGCCGCACCGTAGAAAAACGCGGTGCATCGAAAGACCACGCCGCCAAAACCTTCCGCGTCGTGCTGCCTGCCGACAGCGAAGCCATGAACCGCCTCGAAGCCCTCGGCAACAAAGGCTTCAACGGCACGCTCCACAACGGCGAAATCAGCCTCGGCGTCATGAAAAGCCGCTCCTCCGCCCAAGTCCTCATCTCGCGCCTGTCCGCAGCAGGTTTCGGCGGCGCGCGCATCGTCGAACAAGACGACAAAGGCAACGCCGCCGACAGCACCCTCAGCGTCTCCCGCATGACCGTCATCTTCATGTCGGTCGATGAAAAAGACGCACAGGAAATCCGCAACATCGTCGGCCGCTACGGCAGCCTGAATATGAAAACCTGCAAATAAAACCCAAAGGTCGTCTGAACGTTTTCAGACGACCTTTTGCAAAGATGCAACAGATTAGGCGGTAGTCAAATCCCGTTTGGAAAACCGAATAGGTTAACGTTGATATCGCTCCCGCCTTCACGCTGCGAAACCGCCGACAAACCCTTATCCAAACAAAGGTTCTTGAAAAACCATGAAACCCGCCCAAACCTCCCTACTGTTCGCCCTTCTGCTCGAACTGCTGCCGGCAGCATACGCCGAAGACTACGACGACGAAGCCTATCAAAACCTGATTACACAATGCACGCGCAACCAGCTCGACAGTTGCGTCACGCTCGGCATTTGGACCCGCGACTATCTGGAAAGCCCCGCCGATGCCTACCTGCCGCTGAAAAAAGCCTGCGACGGCAAAAACATGAAGGGCTGCAACGTATTGGCAAACCTCTATTTATAGTGGATTAAATTTAAATCAGGACAAGGCGACGAAGCCGCAGACAGTA
>CAUVJL010000125.1:0-7698 GCA_963552075.1 uncultured Neisseria sp. | reverse complement strand
GCGAATACGCTAAAATGTTCATCCAAGAAGGTGCCGTCAACTACGCCAGCATGACCGCCCGCCGCCGCCTGACTGCCGACCACCAAATCGAAAAAGTCGGTGCGCAATTGCGTTCCATGATGCCTTGGATTGCCAAAAACAAACTGGTCGACCTGGACAAAAACTAATCTGACTCGGTTTAGCCATAAGCAAACCTGCCCGACGATTCGGGCAGGTTTTTTGTTACGTTGAGATTTTGAGAAATCAAAAATTCCAGTGGAGGAAAGGTCGTCTGAAAGACGAATTGACGATTTCAGACGATCCTTTGCTTGAGTTGGAAGTTATCGTGGTTCAGTTCAAAAGAACGTAGCAACGAAGCTTTATCTGTGGTTTGTAGTGTTCTTTTTTATTTATGAATTCCAGGTCCGAAATCGGCTGTGACGAATTCTTGAACAATCATGACCGCGCAGTTGTCTTTACGTTTTTTCATAAAAAGCAGTTTTGCCTTTGCCGGGGCGGGTAACGTAAGAATGGATATGTCTTTACCGTCTAAATGGCCGATAAAGCTGGGGCTGCCTGCGAACTCTTCATAGTTTGTAGGTGGCAACGGACAGCGGTTATTGTGAAGTTCAAATTCAAGCTGCTTCATCTTGCCTTTTTCAGACGACCATTCAGCAAACGAAATACTACGGATACCGTATTGTTGATATGGATCTTGGTTAACATGGTATGTGCTGTTGAATTGTCTGTCGTTTTTTATAGTATGGTTAGCAGTTCGATCGATTTCATGCGCCAGCTCGGGGATATCAATGCTGCGACCGATTTTATCCAAGTCAATAAAACTGCCATCGCGGGCAGCTTCTACCAAGACCTTAGACAAAGACCTATCGTGCATACGCATGGTTTCCATCGTATCGGCTCGGGCAATATTGGCTGATGTAAGCAGTGCGCAAAATATCAAAAAATAAGATTTCATTTAAATCCTTGTTATTAAATAGAGTTTAAGAATAAAACAACATTGCTTGCATAGAAGATGAGATATTATGAGGCATACTGATAATTTATTGAAATTTTTCCAACATGATTTTTCTTATGGATGAAAATCTTTTTGATGAATTATGTTTAAGCGCCATATAAATTTCATCATCAATTTTATTTTGGGTTAATATCATATTTTCAATATATGGAATAATTTTCTCAGAGCTGGTTGAAATTAAATAGGCAGTTATCTCGCTATAAACATATGATTCTATGCGAAAATGGTCTAGTTTATTCAATAGCAAAGTTTCAATCGATTTCGAGTGATAGCTTTTTCCTTTTAGAGCATACACAATCCAAGAAATTACTTTCGGATGTCTGCTATTTAAATTTTTTATCAGATATTCTTCAATATAATCTCTTTTGGGAAAAAATGCAGAGCTGAAAGCAGTAGCCATAACGATAGAATATCTATGTATACGCCAAATTAATTGAATTTTTTCCTCTATTGCGCAGAATTCTTCCTCTCCTAAGTCATAATGATGAAACAAATGCCCTAAAGAAGATATCGCTGAGGATTTTACGTTAATGCTTTTATCGTTGTTTATAAAATCAATTAAAAGAGATAAAACTTCTTCAAGTTCAGATTTATTAAGCTTATTCTGAATCTGTCCGAGAATAAAGACAGCAATTTCCCTATGCCGACTATACCGGCTTGTTAAGAGGACATTTTTGACGATATCGCTAATTTCACAATACCGAAAAAATTGCAATCTTCTAGCTGCCTCATATTGAGTTTGAGTATTAGAATTCAGCAGGATATTGAGTAACTCAGTAACTGATAAATCCTTGCATGCCAAATAAGCATCAAAACTCAGAGAATCGTTATTTTTCATATAGTTTGCCTTGTTTGTGTCTAATGCAGGGGCTATCTTGAAAAATGTGATTTGATTTCATGAGTTTTAGCGTTTATATGAACTTCTATAATCCCATGTCCTCCTCTGCGATGAGGATTTAATATTTGGGGAGAGTAGGTAAAAACATAATATTTGTTTTCTGTTTTATCAAGGTAGGTGCTGCATGATATATTGTATTCGGAGATGTTTAATCCTTTAGCCTCTATTTCTTTCATGGAAAGGAATAGAGGTTGGGAATATTCTTTTTCTATCGATAGTTTTTTACCCGAATATCTGTAAATTTCAGAAGAATCAGCCATGGTATTTTGCGGGATAAAGAATATAAAGAGTAAAGTAACCAGATATTTTATAAGATTCATTTTTAATATTAACTCGATAGGGTTTAAAATCGAAGGTACCAAGTTTTATAGTTTATAGCAAGCTGTTGGATCAGCAGATGTAGGTTGGGTCGTGACCCAACATTCAGGTTTTTGTTGGGTTTGCCAACCCAACCTACGCTTGTTGATTTGAATTTTTGTATTCTTATTAAGGTTAAAAATATAGTTGCTATTTCTGGATGGGTTCATCTCCACGCAGACTCTTTTAAAATACAGGCTTGAAATATTTGGCTTAAACTTCATATATTATCAAGTAACTTATGTAAATATTCTAATTGGAGGCAAAATGCTTGAATGTATCACAAATCTAGATATTATTAATTTTGTATGGGGAACGATCCAGAGTATGACACAGAATGCTTTGTATGATGGAGTAAAAAAAATATTAGGTATTAAGTTTGAGAAACTATTTAATTATAAGGAGAAGGATGATATGGCTAGATTTTCTCAATTATTAGAAACAGAATTAGAAGAAAATCCAAAGTTAGCTGAAGAAATAGGAAGAATCATGTTAAATAAATCTAAAACATGTATAGAATCCAAAATTAGCATAGTTGGTGATATTAATTCAAATGGTGGTTCAGTAAATATTGGAAATATTACTCATGGTTAATCAAAAAACAAGTGTATCGACAGGTAATATAAATTCCAATGGAGGGAATATATCTATTGGGAATCAACAATATATTACAAATATTTTCCACTCTTCGGAGTGGAAAAAAATGGAAGAGGAAAAAGAAAAATTAGAAAAGGATATTAATTTCTGTGAATCTTTATTATTAAAAGAGGGAAATTGTGATGATGAAGGCATTATCAAGAGATTAAGTGAAGCCAAAAACGATCTAAAAAATAAACTTAAAGAGATGGAGGATTTTAAGCATGGGATTTTACAATTAGCTGAAACATTTTCAAAAATAGAAATTGATTCTGAAAGATTGCAAGAAGCATATAAGCTATTTTTAGAAGGGAAGTATTCGGAAGCCCGTACAATTCTAATGATGGAACAGGCTTTGAATGAACATAATGATCTCCTTGAGAAAAGAGATAAATTATCTCAAGATATAGCAGAAAATGAAAGGAAGCTAAAACAAAAAGCTAAAGAAAGCTTTCTTTTAGCTAATTTACAGGCTGTAAATTATTCTATAGGTCCATCAAGAGTTGACGAGGCTAGTAAATATTTTCAATTGGCAATAAGAGAGCATAAATGTTTCGAATATTTAATTAATTATGCTAGTTTCCTTCGTCAAAATAATAGACGTCGAGATGCTGAAAAAATTTGTCAAGAAACAATATCTTTTATTAAAGAGAATTATCAAGAAACTGATGAAGAAAAGCAGAATTTGGCTGAAATACTAACTGAATATGTACAAGTTTTAATTGTATTTCCTGATCGGTTATCTTTTGCTGAAGAGACTGCTAGGGAGGCATTAGCAATTTATTCCTCTTTAAAAATAATTCCTAAAAAGTCAATTGTTACTTTTGTAAAAATACTAAATGAATTAGGTAATGTATTAGATGAGTTGGGAAAGTACTCTGATGCAGAGAATTTTTATGAAAATGGATTTGGAATTATTAATAGTTATAGGTATAAAGATCCAATTTTATTTGCGAAACTCCTGCATGATTATGCTATTCTACTTTCCAAAAATGAGAAAAAATTTGATCAGGCAGAGAAATATTTACGAAAAGCTTTGAAAATCAGAAATTACATATCGTATGATAATAGCTCAATTAAGAGTATTGAAATCGCTCGGGCATTATTATCACTAGGAAACTTACTATCTAAACAAAGTAGTCGTTATGCTGAGGCTAGAGAGTGTTATGGTAATGTATTGGCTATTTTGGATAAACTTATTGAACAGGGTTATTATGAATTTAGCTTTTGGGAAGCTTTATGTCTAGGTAATTTGGCAAGATTATTAAATGATATGGCACAGGTTGATTTTAGTCTTTATCCTGAGGCAGAAAAAAACTATATTTTGGCAATAAAAAAATATAAAAAATTACGGGAGATAGAGCCTGGGGCTTATACACATCATGTATCAAGACTCTTGCAAAACTATGGTACACTTCTCATGGAGCTGGGAAAGGATCAAGAAGCTGAAAATAATTTTTTGGAAGCTATCCAAATATTAGAATCTATTAAGGAGGAAGAAAATTTTGAAGTTTTTGATGATATTGTTTTAGTTAAAACAAATTTAGCTGGTTTATACGAAAAATATAATAAATATGATAAGTTTCAGGAATTATATATTGATATTTTCGGGAAAATGATATTATTATTCGCTAATAATCCCAAAATTTATGAACGTAAGCTCAAAGAAGATATAGATTATATAAATAGGTTTTGTCAAACTCATAAAGTAAAGAATGGGAAGCTATTTGATATGTATATCAATGCAAGAAATTTACTGGTGGAATATGAGCGGAAGGCAAAAAGAAGAAAGTTGTATTATTAAAAATTGATACTAGGTTTCAACCAAATTTACAACCTAATTTCCAGTTAAAAAGGCCGTCTGAAAATTTTTCAGACGACCTTTTCTTCACTAGCCTCTAATTTGCTATCACTCTTTCTTTCAAAGTCTTCAACACACTTTTCACCGTCTTAATCCTCATCTCCACATCCTCCATCTGAGCCGTAAACTTCAGCTTATCCGCCCCAGCCAGCCGGTATTTTTTATCCGTCTGAATCAGCAGGATGATTTCTGTCGGGTCGATTTGGTGGTGTTTACCGAATGTAACGGTGACGGCTTCGCTGGTCGCGTCGATGGCGTCTATGCCCAATTCTTTTGCGGCGAGCCGCAGGTGGTGGCTTTCGATGAGGGTTTTGACGGGTTGTTCGGGCAGGCCGAAGCGGTCGACCAGCTCTTCGTGTATGGCATTGATTTGCTGAACGGTTTCGCAGACAGCGAGGCGTTTGTAGAGGACGAGGCGCTCGTGAATGTCGGGGCAGTAGTCTTCAGGCAGTAATGCCGGGCTGTGCAGTTTGATTTCGGTGGTAATGCCCAATGGCGCGTCAAGGTCGGGCTGACGGCCTTTTTTGAGGTCGCGCACGGCTTGTTTGAGCATTTCGGTATAGAGCGTAAAGCCGACCTGTATCATTTCGCCGGATTGCCCTTCGCCGAGAATTTCGCCTGCGCCGCGGATTTCCAAATCCTGCATGGCAAGGGTGAAACCTGCGCCGAGTTCGTCTGCCGCCGCGATGGCGTCGAGGCGTTTTTCTGCATCTTTGGTGATGTATTCGGGCGTGAGCAGGTAGGCGTAGGCTTGGTGGTGGCTGCGGCCGACGCGTCCGCGAAGCTGGTGCAGTTGCGCCAGCCCAAATTTGTCGGCGCGGTTGATGATGATGGTGTTGGCGTTGGGAATGTCGATACCGGTTTCGATGATGGTGGAACAGAGCAACACGTTGAATCGTTGCTGCAAAAAGTCGCGCATGACTTGTTCCAGTTCGCGCTCGCGCAGTTGTCCGTGCGCCACACCGATGCGGGCTTCGGGCAATAGGGCTTCCAGCCGCTCGCGCATATTTTCAATCGTATCCACTTCATTGTGCAGGAAAAATACCTGCCCGCCGCGTTTGAGTTCGCGCAGTACGGCTTCGCGCACGCTGCCTTCGCTGAAGGGTTTGACAAAAGTTTTTACGGCGAGGCGGCGGCTGGGGGCGGTGGTAATCAGCGAGAAGTCGCGCAGACCTTCGAGCGCCATACTGAGGGTGCGCGGAATCGGCGTGGCGGTCATGGTAAGGATATCGACATTGGCGCGCAGGCGTTTGAGCTGCTCTTTTTGGCGCACGCCGAAGCGGTGTTCTTCATCGATGATGACCAGTCCTAAGTTTTTGAATTTAATGTCGTCCTGCACCAATTTATGCGTGCCGATAACGATATCGACCGTGCCGTCCGCCATGCCTTCCAGCGCGGCTTTGGTGGCTTTGCTGTTGTTGAAACGCGAAAGGCTGGCGACTTTTACAGGGAAATCGGCGAAGCGGTCGGCGAAGTTTTGCGCGTGCTGCTCGACCAGAAGCGTGGTCGGGGCGAGTACGGCGACTTGTTTGCCGCCCATTACCGCCACAAACGCGGCGCGCAGGGCGACTTCGGTTTTGCCGAAACCGACATCGCCGCACACAAGGCGGTCCATCGGTTTCGCCTGCGTTAAATCTTTAATCACGGCGGCGATGGCGGCGGCCTGGTCTTCGGTTTCTTCATAGCCGAAGCCGTCGGCAAATGCCTGATAGTCCATTTCGTTGATTTCAAACTTGTGTCCCGATTGGGCGGCGCGTTGGGCGTAGAGGTTGAGCAACTCGGCGGCGGTGTCGCGCGCTTTTTCGGCGGCCTTGCGTTTCGCCTTGTTCCATGCGCCGCTGCCGAGCTTGTGCAAGGTAACGTTTTCATGCGCCTGGCCGGAGTAGCGGCTGATTAAATGCAGTTGCGAAACAGGCACATAAAGCTGCGCTTCGCCCGCGTATTCGAGCAACATCATTTCGTTGGTTTCGCCGCCCAAATCCATCGTTACTAAGCCCATATACCGCCCGATGCCGTGTTCTTCGTGTACGACGGGGTCGCCGATGTTGATTTCGGCAAGGTCGCGCAACAGGCCGTCTGAAACGGCGGCGTGTTTCTTGCGGCGGTTGTGGACGCGCGAACGGGCAACGTATTGATAAAGCTCGGATTCGGTGATGACGGCGATGGCACTTTGAGCGGCAACTGCTTTGCCCTCTCCCCAACCCTCCCCCACGGGGGAGGGGACAGGTTGCTGTCGGATTTGCCCGTGCAGAGTACTTTCGACGGGGTGCAGGCTGCTTTCGGTTTTCAGGCCGTCTGAAACGGCTGCCGCATTCTGTTCCCTCTCCTGCGGGAGAGGGTTTGTTGCGGCTGTGGAAAATTCGGTTTGGTCGGCAACCGCTTTGCCTTCTCTCTCGGAGGTTGGAGTAGGTTGCTGTTGGTTCGGGGATTGCGGCCCGCCCAGTTTGAATCCGTATGCTAACGGCGCGACCGTAATCATCAGCGGCTCGTGTGCCGATAAAAAGCCCTGCCAGTCGGACACAGGTTTGGCTTTCAAGCCGTTTTGCTGCAAGAAGCCGAGCATGGTTTCGCGCCGTCCCAAACTTTCGGCGCACAGCAAAATCCGCCCCTCAAAGGTCGTCTGAAAATCCTTCAATGCCTGCAACGGTTCGTCGGATTGGCGGTTGACGGCAAGGTCGGGCAGGGTGTGTTCTTTGCCGGAAACATCGGGCAGCACTTGTCCGTAGTTTTTCAGACGACCTGCGAACACATCGGTAGAGAGATACAAATGCTGTGGAAGCAAAGGCGGATAGGTTTCATCGCCCTGCGCCATGGCGTAACGCGATTTGACGTCGCTCCAAAAGCGGTTTGCCTCGGCGTGAACGTCGCCCAAAGAAACAAACAGCGCGTCTTCGCCGATATAGTCAAACAGCGTTTCCAGCTCGTTTTCAA
>CAUVJL010000124.1:0-7734 GCA_963552075.1 uncultured Neisseria sp. | reverse complement strand
GGGATATGTAAAAAAATGTTTATTTGGTTTTCCGCAAAACTTTTATATTCCGATATAATGACGTCTTCAAAAAATCATATTTCAAATAATTACGTTACGGACAAACATTATGGAAAATACTCAACATGTTTCGCGATGGCGTTTCGCCGTGAAAAGCGCCTCGCTGCATCTGCTTGTCAGTCTGGTTTTGGCGGGCTTGGCGGCGCTGCTTGTTTTTGAAGTCTGGTATCCCTTTCCCTATGCCGAACTGACCGGCGGTTTGGATTTGTATAAGTTGGTCGTATCGGTGGATATCGTGTGCGGTCCGTTGTTGACCCTGATTCTTGCCAGTCCCAAGAAAAAAATGCGCGAGCGCGTGGTCGATTTTTCCTTAATCGGCGCGATCCAGCTTGCCGCTTTGATTTACGGGCTGTACAGCGTATCCCTTGCCCGTCCTGTTGCTGCAGCTTTTGAGCGCGACCGTATCAATATTGTGACTGCCGCTGAAATCGATAAGGCGGATTTGGCAAAAGCCAAAGATGGCTTCAAAACCCTGCCTTGGTTCGGTATAGAGCGCGTAGGCGTACGCGAGGCTGCCAATGTCGATGAAGGCAATGAAAGCCTGAGCTTGTCGCTGACGGGTATCGAACCGAGTATGCGTCCGAATTGGTGGCTGCCCGACGGCCCTGCCGAGCGCGAAAAAATCCGCCGCGTGATGAAGCCGTTGTCCGAATTGGCTGCCGCCCGCAATATGTCTGAAGTGGATATCGTCAAATCAGCCAAAGTATCTGCATCCGGCAAACCTTTGTTCTTCCTGCCCCTAACCAGCGGGCGCACGAAAGATTGGGTAGTCATCATGGATGAAAACGCAGATTTCGTGGGTTATGCGCCGATAGACGGTTTTATGACGAATAAAGCCGCGGTGACCAAAACTAAAGAGCAGGTTATTTAAGCGGTTTGGCAGGTCGTCTGAAAACGCAAATTCCAGTTTTCAGACGACCTTTTGCCATCCGCCTTCCAAACTGCTAAACTATTTACATTATTTTTACTTGAGACATACGCACACATGAAAGACCCAGAGCAGAGCAGCATGACCGCCCGCCGTTTTTCGTGCGTATCGATATGAATCAGGCAGCTTGAGCGTTTCAGGCTGCCTTTTCGCGTTTGAACACAAAGGAATACAAAAATCATGGATTTCAGTTGGTTGGCAGAGCCGCATACTTGGATAGGCTTTGCCACGCTTCTGGTACTCGAAGTCGTCTTGGGGATAGACAACCTCGTTTTCGTCGCCATTTTGGCGAACAAAGTCAAACCCGCCCAACGCGACCGCGCACGCATTACCGGTTTAGGGCTTGCGGTCGTTATCCGCATCATCATGCTCGGCTTCATGGCACACATCATGACCCTGACGCGCCCGCTGTTCAATATCAGCGGGTTGGACGTTTCCGGCAAAGACATGATTATGCTCGCGGGCGGCATCTTCTTGCTCTACAAAGCCACCACCGAGCTGCACGAACGCCTCGAAGGGCATAACCAATTTGCCGTTGCCGACAGTCAGAAGAAACACGCGCGATTTTGGAGCGTGGTTGCCCAAATCCTGATTCTTGACGCGGTATTTTCCATCGATTCTGTCATCACTGCCGTCGCCATGGTCGATCATATCGTCGTCGCCATGGGCGCCGTTGCCGTTGCCATGACCGTCATGATTTCCGCCAGCAAACCGCTGACCGAATTTGTGGACAGGCATCCTACCGTCGTCATGCTCTGTTTGGGTTTCCTGCTGATGATCGGTTTCAGCCTCATTGCCGAAGCCTTCCATTTCCATATTCCGAAAGGCTACCTCTACGCCGCTATCGGCTTCTCCATCCTGATTGAAGCATTCAACCAAATTTCGCAGCGAAACAGCCGCAAAAACGACTACATCAGCAGCTCATGGCGCAAACGAACCGCCGAGAACGTCTTGGGCATGATGGGCATACGCGAAAGCGTGCTTGCCAAAGCAGGCGACGAAGCAGAGGATGACGGGCATTTCGAGGAAAACGAAAAATCCATGATACGCAGCGTCCTGACGCTTGCCGAACGTCCCATCCTCGGCGTGATGATTCCGCGTCGCGACATTGAGCGTTTGGACATCTCCCAAAGCCGTGAAGAGCAACATGTCCAACTGCAAAACACCCCGTACAGCCGCCTGCTTGTCGTCGGTAAAGCCGGAGTGGATGAACCGTTGGGCTACATCAACAAAAAAGATCTGCTCGCCCAACTGCTCGAAACCGGCGAACTCAATATCCAAGCCGTCCTGCGCCAGCCGCTTGTCCTGCCGGACAGTACGACCGCGTTAGGCGCGATTGAATTGTTCCGCCAAAGCAGCGCGGATTATGCTTTGGTGGTTGATGAATTCGGCGCGGTTTTGGGCATGGTTACCATGAAAGACCTGCTGGAAACCATCGCCGGCGAATTCCCCGAAGAGTTTGAACGCCAAGAAGAACCCGCCGTTCAAGAAAATGCCGATGAAAGCCTGACCGTGGACGGTTCGCTCGAATACGTCGAACTCGCGCCGCAACTCAACCTTCCGCCGCAGGAAGAAGATGCGGACTTCCACACCGTCGCCGGATTGATTATGGAAGAGCTGCAAAGCATTCCCGATGTCGACGATTTTGCCGATTTCCACGGCTGGCGTTTCCAAGTCGTTGAAAAAGACGGTCAACGCATCGAGCGGGTAAAAATCACCAAGCTGCCTGACGAAGGCTAAATCGGGATAGGAAGTAAAAAGGTCGTCTGAAAACCTGAGATTTGGGTTTTCAGACGACCTTTTGATATTGAAGTAGGATTGATTTGATGCTGTAACACCATGTTTCAAGAAAACATTAATCGTGTCCGTGCATTTCCAGTTCGCTCAAGCCGGGGAGGTCGGAGAAACTGCGTTCACGGACGATTTGGCAGAAGTTGTCGAGATAGCTTTTGTCGGCGTCTTCGGTGCGCGTGGCGGCGTAGAGTTCGCTTTGCAGGCCGTTGGCGGTGATTTGGCGGTGGACGACGTAGCCTTTTTCGAGATAGGGCATGACGGTCCAGTAGGGCAGGGCGGCGATGCCGCGTTTGCTGGCGACGAGTTGGATGATGGCGATGGTCAGTTCGCTGCGTCGGCGCGGTGGGTTGATGCCTTTGGGTAACAATATTTTTTTGGGCAGGTCGAGCATTTCGTCGGGAACGGGATAGGTAATGAGGGTTTCGCCGATGAAGTCTTCTGCCTCCCAAACGGTTTTGGCGGCAAGCGGGTGGTCTTGGGCGCAGATGCCGACCATTTCGTAGGCGAACAGGGGGCGGAAGCTGATGCCGTTTTGTTTTTCGGCTTCGGATACGATGGCGAGATCGGCGCGGTGTTGCAGCAGGAGTCCGACGGGATCTGCCTGAAAGCCGGAAACGATGTCCAATTCGACTTGCGGCCACATGGGGCGGAATTCGCCCATCGCGGGCATGAGCCAGTCGAAACAGGTGTGGCATTCGACAGCTAGCCGCAATTCGCCTGCTTCGCCTTCGATGATGCGGGCGAGGTCGCGCTCGGCGGCGGAAACTTGCGGGAGGAGTTCGCGTGCGAGCCTCAACAGGCGTTCGCCGGCGGGTGTAAAACGCAAGGGCGTGGATTTGCGCTCAAACAGGGGGGTGTCGTAATAGTTTTCAAGCGCGCGGATTTGGTGCGAAAGGGCGGATTGGGTCAGGAAGACGCGCTTGGCGGCAAGGGATACGCTGCCGGTTTCTTCGAGTGCCAGCAGGGTTTTGAGATGGCGCAGTTCGATGATGGAATCCATTGGTTTTCACGCTTTCAGACGACCTCTTGAAACAGGCAATATTAAAATATTTCATGCCGGGGTGTAAATGTGGGCGCGTGTTGAACGGCGTGGGGATTGGGGCGCGTCAGGGTTTGCGGTTAGAATGTGCGTCCGATTTTGTATGAATGCGGTGAATTGATTTGAAACAGGGATGGCGTTGCTTCGCTTTGTCCTGTGAAATTCAATCCGCTATGTGTTGAAAGGAATGATATGGCGAAACGCAATGATATTTTGGCGTGGTGCGATGAGGTGTTGCAGGTCGGCATGTTCAAAGACTATGCGCCCAACGGTTTGCAGGTCGAGGGCAGGGCGGAAGTCGGCAAAATAGCGACATCGGTAACGGCAAGCAAGGCGGCGGTCGATTTTGCTGCGGAGCAGGGCGCGGATATGCTTTTGGTGCACCACGGGATGTTTTGGAAAAGCGAGCCGGTAACGATTACGGGTTGGAAAAAAGTGCGCATCGAAACATTATTGCAACACCAAATCAATATGGCGGGCTACCACCTGCCGCTGGATGCACACCCTGTGTTGGGCAACAACGCGCAGCTTGCCGATAAGTTGGGTTGGGAAGTCGAAAGGCGGTTCGGCGAACAGAACCTGTTGAATATAGGTCGTCTGAAAACGCCGCAGACTTTGGCTGAATGGTTGCAACACATTGCTGCAACGCTGGGACGGCAGCCCGTAGCCGTCGGTGATATGTCGCGCGAAATCAAACGTATCGCATGGTGTACCGGTGGTGCGCAGGGATTTTTTCAGACGACCATAGACGAAGGCGTCGATGCTTATCTGACCGGAGAAATCTCGGAAACCCAGTTTCACCTTGCCAATGAAACAGGCGTTGCGTTTGTCAGCGCGGGACACCATGCGACGGAGCGTTACGGCATCCGCGCCCTGGGCGAAGCCGTGGCACAGCATTTTGAGTTGGAAGTCTGTCATTTCGACGAAGATAATCCCGCTTAAGCCTTGATAATCGTCATGAAAATTTACCTTAATTTAAATAATGCTTTGAGTATCACGGTAAACTAGGTAGAATTACATCGTTTAATGGCTCGGTATTCCCAAAATTTTAGGACGACTGAATAATGGATAATCAAGAAATCAATAGCGGTCGCCGCCGCTTTCTGACGCTGGCTACATGCGGCGCGGGCGGTGTGGCGGCTTTGGGCGTAGCTACGCCTTTCGTGGCAAGCTTTTTCCCGTCGGAAAAAGCCAAGGCCGCAGGTGCTCCCGTCGAAATCGATGTCAGCAAAATCGAATCCGGACAAAAGTTGACTGCCGAATGGCAAGGTAAACCGATTTGGGTGGTTAACCGTACCGATCAGCAGCTCAAAGACCTGAAAAGTTTGAACGGCGCGGTTGCAGACCCTAATTCCGATGTGGATCATCAGCCCGAAAACTGTAAAAACGAGACCCGTTCAATTAAGCCGAACATTCTCGTTACCATCGGTATTTGTACACATTTAGGCTGTTCGCCTACCTTCCGTCCCGATATTGCCCCTGCAGATTTGGGGGCAGATTGGAAAGGCGGTTTCTACTGCCCTTGCCACGGTTCGAAATTCGACATGGCAGGCCGCGTATATAAAAGTGTTCCTGCACCGACCAATCTGGTTGTTCCGCCGCACAAATATAAGAGCGATACGACCATCTTGGTGGGCGAAGACTAAAAATAAGGAACGATAATTATGGCAAAGCAAACCAATAGCAAAGCAAAAGCATTGTTAGACTGGACGGACGCTCGTTTCCCTCTGTCTAAAATGTGGAATGAGCATTTGGCTCAATACTACGCGCCGAAGAACTTCAACTTCTGGTACTACTTCGGCTCTTTGGCTCTGCTCGTCCTCGTGATTCAAATCGTCAGCGGTATCTTCCTGACCATGAACTACAAACCGGACGGCAACCTGAATGCCTATCATCTGCCTGCTGCCTTTACCGCAGTAGAGTACATCATGCGCGACGTGTCCGGCGGCTGGATTATCCGCTATATGCACTCCACAGGCGCATCTTTCTTCTTCATCGTCGTGTACCTGCACATGTTCCGCGGCCTGATTTACGGTTCGTACAAAAAACCGCGCGAATTGGTGTGGATTTTCGGTTCCCTGATTTTCTTGGCATTGATGGCCGAAGCCTTTATGGGCTATCTGTTGCCTTGGGGGCAAATGTCCTTCTGGGGCGCGCAGGTGATTATTAACCTGTTCTCCGCCATCCCCGTTATCGGTCCTGACTTGTCCACTTGGATTCGTGGTGACTTCAATATCTCTGATGTTACTCTGAACCGCTTCTTCGCGCTGCACGTTATCGCTGTACCGCTGGTGTTGCTCGGTTTGGTCGTGGCACACATCATCGCCTTGCACGAAGTGGGTTCGAACAACCCTGACGGCGTGGAAATCAAGAAACTCAAAGATGAAAACGGCGTTCCGCTCGACGGCATTCCTTTCCATCCGTACTACACCGTCAAAGACATCTTGGGCGTTGTCGTATTCCTGATTGTTTTCTGCTCCGTATTGTTCTTCGCCCCCGAAGGCGGCGGCTACTTCCTCGAAGCCCCGAACTTTGAAGCGGCAAATGCGCTGAAAACACCGCCGCACATTGCACCGGTATGGTATTTCACCCCGTTTTACGCTATTTTGCGTGCGATTCCTTCATTCCTCGGTACTCAGGTTTGGGGTGTAATCGGTATGGGCGCGGCTGTTGTCCTGATTGCCCTGTTGCCTTGGTTGGATAAAGGTGAAGTGAAATCCGTCCGCTACCGTGGTCCGATTTTCAAAATCGCATTGGTTTTGTTTGTCATTTCCTTCATCGGTCTGGGTATCTTGGGTGCGTTAGTGGCAACCGATACCCGTACTATAGTTGCGCGCATTCTGTCCGTCGTCTATTTTGCATTCTTCCTGGGTATGCCGTTCTACACCAAACTGGATACAAATAAACCGGTTCCCGAACGTGTAACCATGAGCACCACTAAACAAAAAATCATGTTCTTTGTTTATGTCGGTATTACCGTCATCGGTGCTTACCTGTTTGCAACCAATATCTGATGAGGGCAGCGAAAATGAAACATACCCTGAAAAACTGGTTTGCTGCCTTGTTATTGGCAGTGCCTATGAGTGCCGCCGTCGCCAGCGGTGGCGGACACTATGAAAAAGTCGAGATTGACCTGCGCGACCAAGTCAGCTTGCAGCGCGGTGCTCAAATTTTCACCAACTACTGCTTATCCTGCCACTCGGCAAGCGGTATGCGCTTCAACCGTCTGAAAGACATCGGTTTGACTGATGAAGAAATCAAGAAAAACCTGATGTTTACGACAGACAACGTCGGTG
Organism: uncultured Neisseria sp.; assembly: GCA_963552075.1. Lineage (GTDB taxonomy): Bacteria > Pseudomonadota > Gammaproteobacteria > Burkholderiales > Neisseriaceae > Neisseria. The sequence goes on along the minus strand of CAUVJL010000124.1, from coordinate 617 downwards.
ATGTCATGTTGGCGGCGATGAATCCTAAAGATGCTGCCAAATGGTTTGGTGCGGCTCCTCCGGATCTGACGCTGATTGCCCGTTCTAAAGGCGCGGATTATCTGTATGCCTATATGCGCGGCTTCTATAAAGATCCGACCCGTCCGAACGGTTGGAACAATGTCGTATTCGACAAAGTCGGCATGCCTCATCCCTTGTGGGAGCAACAAGGCGTTCAAGCGGTTGAGTTGGATGCTAAGGGGCGGCCGGTCATGGTGAAAGACGAACATGGCGAATTGAAACCCAAGCTCTATTGGGAATCTACCGGCGCGCACAGCCGTCGTTTGCCAAATGGCAAAGTCGTCCAAACAGAGTACGATGCTTATGTACGCGACTTGGTGAACTATTTGGTTTACATGGGTGAACCGGCGCAACTCCAGCGCAAACGTACAGGCTATATCGTGTTGATGTTCTTGCTTGCGGTGATGCTGCCTCTGGCATACTTCCTGAAAAAAGAATATTGGAAAGACGTTCATTAAGTCTTGTAATAAAAAAGGCAAACCTAATTCGGGTTTGCCTTTTTTATAGTGGATTAACTTTAAACCAGTACGGCGTTGCCTCGCCTTAGTTCAAAGAGA
>CAUVJL010000123.1:0-7772 GCA_963552075.1 uncultured Neisseria sp. | reverse complement strand
GATTAAATTTAAATCAGGACAAGGCGACGAAGCCGCAGACAGTACAGATAGTACGGAACCGATTCACTTGGTGCTTCAGCACCTTAGAGAATCGTTCTCTTTGAGCTAAGGCGAGGCAACGCCGTACTGGTTTAAAGTTAATCCACTATAAAACCGATTTACTTCTTGCTTCCTAAGCGTGAGGAAATTTTTCTCTTTAATCAAGGATACGAAAAAATGTTGTATCGCTAAAATCAATTCATAACAAAAGGTCGTCTGAAAAAATTCAGACGACCTTTTGTATGGAAAACAGCAAATCGACTCTGCTATTTTGTTGGGCTTATCAACCTTTTATTCATATGCGTCATCATCATGCACGATGACCTTATTGACATAAACCGGCTGCACTGAAGTTTCTTCATTCACAACAGGAGGCTCTGTCTGTGACGCAGATGTTTCGGTAGTCATTGGCGTTGCCGGCAGCGTGTTGTGTGCAGAATGCGTTTCTTCGCGTTGGATATCTACTTGCGGCGCCAAAGGCTCATGCTCTACCGATGGAGTCTCTTGCTTACCGGTTTCAGGCTTCAATTCGGATACGGTAGTGGTTTCTACCGGTTGACTTTCTGCCGGCAAAGCCACGGGAGCCACAGGCTCAGATACGGACGGATGCTCCTCTACATCAACCGCTTTTGTCGAAGCTTCTTCCGCTACCGGAGCTTGCGTAGTTGGCGTAGTTTCTGTTGTTACCCGTGTTTCTACTGTTGCAGGTGCCTCCGTTTGGGCTGGCGTTTCTTCGGTTGCAGAAATTTCCGTCTTGGTTGGCAGCGTTTCTACCTTTTCAAGTGGTTCAAATCGAATTGGTGCTTCTACTGTTTCATGCGTTTCTGCTTTAGCTGGCACTTCTACCACTTCAGATATTTCTGATTTGGTTGGTGCTTCTACCGTTTCAGATGCTTCTGCTTTAGCCGACGTATCAATTTCCTTGTTTTCTACGGTTTTTTTCTCGGTTGGCGCAGTTGTATTGGATACTTCCGGTGTCGCCGAGCCAGCATTTGTGCGACCAGATTTCTCGGTATCTGTCTGTTTGACATCCTCCGTTTTCACACTTTCTTTAACGAGGTCGTCTGAATTTGACTTGCCTTCAGACTTTTTACCGTCTTCCGATTGATTAGTCTGTGTAACTTCAGGATAAGGAATCGGCTCTTCTGACTTGCCTGCCGTTTCTTCCGGTTTGTCCTGTTCTGCCTTAGCTTGTTGGGACTCCGTAGCTTTTAATTTCGCATTGTCTTGTTTAGACTCAGGCTTGCCTCCTGTCGAACCTGATTTCTGCTGATTAAGCGGATACTCTCGAATAACGACTTCGGCAGGCGGGGTTTCGGTATGCGGCACATGGCAGCTCTCGCCCATTTTGATGAAATCAATGCCTGAAATCAAAAAATTGGTGTTTTCCAGATTGCCTCTCAATCCGACATAGATTGGTGTGTTTTCAGGCGTATTTTTTCTGACGCTGATGATTTCCGCTGCAGCTTCATAGCCGTTTCCGCTACCGGGAAGCAAAGTGTAATTGTTTTTCAAATCACAACTTCGAATCCGGACATAATTGTTTTGAGTGACCAACATGCCTTCCAGCTCTTTGGCAAAGGCGGTTTGAGCGGTTGCTGAAAGCAACACGCCGCAAGTAAGGAAAATGTGTTTAACCATATTTTATTTCTTAATTTTCAAAGTAATCTATTCACACCAAAGAAAGCTTATGTCCGGCTGCGTTTAACGGAAACCGTCCCCTCAGGCATAAAATAAGTGTCTATTACTACCGCACCCACGTTTTCGATTTCGCATTCCAGCTGATAACACAAGACCATGATATTGTCTTTGGATTCAGTGAGATGGATATCCAAGTTCCTTAATCTCGGCTCGTATTTCAACAAGGTTTTTCTCATAAAATACCGCAAGTCATGCGCGCTGGACGGCAGGTTTTTATAAACCATGCTGAGATCGGGAATCCCATAATCCGGCAGATGTTTCAAGGAACCGCTCCTGCTGTTAAGAATGCGTTGGATATTGTCCAAAACACTGCGAACCAACTGGAAGCTGCCCGGCAGGTCATCTATCGGTAAACCGTCGGAATAAAATCCGGTCAGTTTCTCATAGAGTGCGGCATCCATTATTTGACTTTCTTGACCGTCTCTTGAAGCAGGACTTTGTTATCCACCAATTCGATAACGACCGGTTTTTTATTGGTCAGCTGCTTTTTGGTAATCAACATTTTCCAAGTCTGCTCTTCCCCTACTTTGTTATAGAAGGCAACGACGCCGACATATTTGGTGTCTTTATTCAGCGTTTCATCAAAGCTGATGGTCTCCCCAGGCCGGATGGTATATTGCTTGTAACCTTCCGCCAGATCGTTGCTCAAGATGGTTTTGTCTTGATTGAGCAAATCACGATATGAGGCAACTTCATAATTTTGCTTGTCTTTTAACTGATACACTCGGACGACGGTCGACAGCGACTGCCCGCGCTCGTTTTGATTCAAACCGTTTCGTGCAATTAGGTCGATTTTCAAAATCTTGAGTTTGGTATAAAAAACACTTTTCGTTGCTTCAACCGTTCCATCTTTCATGCCTTGCCAAATCCCGCATCCTGAAAGCATGGCGCATAAAAGGGCTAATGAGCAGACTGACGTAATTCTGGTTTTTTTATTCATGATTTTCCGTTTTCTTGAAGTTAGTTTGAGTAAGTATAGTTCGCTATTTTTATTTGTTTGTCTTGGTGCATCGCACCTAAACCGGTATTAATCCCCAATATTTGTTTTTTTTCCAAACGGCTTTTGGGTATCCATTGTTTTTTAATATTCAGGTAAACACTCGCATCAAAACGACGACCCAAATAGAGTTTTAATAATTCGAGCAATTTTTGGTGCAATTGCTGCTTTGGCAACAGAAGCTGCGCGTTGTCAAATGTATCGGGTGTAATTTCAATACGCACCAAATGACTGTAATCTTTTATCCGTCCGCCCAAAGATGCACTTCCCCCGTCTAACCGCAAACCGGCTTTCCCCAGTTTGCGGTCCTTCTCCAAAATGACCCACTGCGGCTGGAACTCTTTTACTTTTACGTCGGCAAAGGGAAGAAGGTATCTGACGATACTGACAATCCCTTCTTTGGTTCGGGTTCGTTGGTAAAAAATACTGAACAATCCCAAAATCCTGCTATCCAGCAGAGGATGCATGAATTTCCCGTTGACCATGCCTTGCCCGATTAGGTGCAAGAGGGAACGCGATAGGTCATCCTGCCCCTCCCGTTGAAACAGAAACGGATAACGGTATTTTTTCCATGCTTGGAAAAACAGGGTCGTGATTCGGTGGTTAAAAATATCTAAAAATGCCGCCAGGCTTTCACTGCCGTCTTTATGCGTCGCAATATCGTTCAGGAAGTAATCCGGCAAAACCGCATCGACACCGTACAAACCTAAAAATGTCGTCCTGACAGTCGGCAGATCGGCTTCTGCGTCATATTCAACCGATGCGATCTCCCCCGAAGGGAAAGATAAAGACTTTACCCTTCTAAATCTTACGGTTGACTCGACATCCTTTTCTTCACTTCCTTCGGCAAGGGTTTCCAGAACCCGGCAAAATTGGAAGAAATTCATTGTTGCCGCATTGCGTACAATAAACTCCCCCAATTTCTCCTGGAAGATTTCAGACGACCCGCTTTCGCGCTGTGCTTTATTTCTAGGAATCTCCCATAAGGGAAGCGTTTGCCTGTCGTTATTTTCTTTGGCGCTTTTGTGCGCCGTTTCTAAAACCGTGTGATAGTTGTTTTGCTGTCTTTCCATGTATATGTTTTCCCGGATGGCAGAGAAACAATGCTGAACCGGGTAAACAGGTTCAAATCAGCATACATTGCAAAAAATTCGTTCAATAATTCTCCGAACAAATAAATTTCCGCCTCACCGCTAAATGCGGTTGAATCAAATGTTACGGTAATATGAATTCCGCGGTGGACTGCGCCACGCTCGATTCTCTGTACTGTTTCATGTTTGACATCAACAATACCATTCAGTCTGCGCTTGTTCAGCTCGTCTTCAGTCCAATCGTAAATGGACAATGCACCTTTCAAACTGTCGACATTCAATAGTGATAAATAGTTGGGTGATAAATGGGACAATATGCGCCATTGGAATCTATCCTCTGTCGGCGGATAGCAAGACAATGTCGGCGTGGTAAGGTTTCTGACCATTTTGATATTTGGTTCGGCGATATCGTCGTCTTGAATCTGGGTCTCCCTCAGACTTTTACGCGGCAAAGCGCCATTTGTCCCGACCACCTTCAATGAAAGCGTCTCAGTAGGCAATATATCTTTTCTATCCCACAACAATCCGCCAAGCATGATAAATGTTTCATGTCTTCCTGATACGCCTTGTTTGACTTTGGTATGGAAATACCTTTCCGGCGCATCATATTTCATCAATCCGCCACGATGTTGGAATGAGGAAAAAGGAATATAGGGGTAACGTTTGCCTGTTTCATGATTAACCGCCTCTACCTCTTCGACGGAATAAACTTCAACAGCCATACCTTCATGTAACAGCGGCTTCACCTGATATTCGAACGCCTTATGATCCACTCGGATAGGCTCTGCTTCCATATCAAACAGATTGATGGCAGGCACGCAGTTCAATTTCAAACAGTCAGGAGGGAATCGAAGCTCTGAAGGGTATTGCTTGGAAAGAACCACATTCACGCTAAACTCATTAATACGTTCCGACCACGCTCCGGCATCGATGCCCACTAAATCAATAAAGAAAAACTTCTGCTTGAAACAAAAATATTCCAACAATAGTTGGTAGCCGCTGAAGCTGTTATTGACTTTCTCCCACAACCTTTCATCTTCAGCAAATCCGACTGCCTTAAACTGTATATTGCCGGCAGATGGCAATTCGGCATGATGCAGGCTGATTCGAGCTGTCTGATTCAACAAAGCATGACGCAATGCGAAGGCAATCGGTTCGTCGGCGGAAATATAAATTCTGATTTTGGAAAAATCTAAATTCTCTTTCTGTATTTGCCGGTGGATACCGAAAGTTAATTTGATGACGCTTTGACCATTCGCATCATAATCCAACAATGTATGCAATATGCTCAAAGGCTGGAGCGCAACATCAGCAGTGGTCCGATACAAGCATCTGGTCAATCTATCGTTGATATTGATAGGTTCGGACTGAACGGACAATCCTTTTTTGACGACTTGCCCTCCTTGCAACTTTTTATTATCCGGAATCAATTCCAAAACAGTCAGGGAAGGAATCATCCTCAGATAATGCGGCCACAGCATATGGACCAACCCCTCCGTCAATTCCGGAAAGTCATCATCTAATTTTTGTCTGATTCTCCCTGTCAAAAAAGCAAAGCCTTCAAACAGTCTTTCTACATAAGGATCGCGCGTACCTACCCTGTCTAAATTCAGCATTGCGGCACGATCAGGGTGGGCTTTTGAAAACTCTAATCCCGCCTCTTTGAGATACCGCATCTCTTCTTCATAATAGCGTAATGTGGGATCTGACATAATATATGCTTAATAAATTAATTCCAATGCACGGACAACATCTGCCTGCATCAACTCTGTCCGTAAAAATTCGAGCTGTCCGACTGCCTCAATATCTTTATTATCAAGGTTTTCACTTAATAGTTGATACCAAAGGGCATACACTTCAAACGTAAAATGTTTGTCCCACTCTTTAACTGTCAACACTTGCATCTGCTTCGAAGCCTGTTCCAACAGTTTCACTGCCCAGTCCGCCTTTTGAGCGCTTACAGCCAACCGAGCCATCATCACCCATTTCTTAACCTGTCCTGAGCCTGTCTGCCACTCCGGTAATGTTTCCAACCAAGCAAATGCAGCGTCTAAACCGTGTTCTTGTGTTTTCAACAGCGCCTGTTGCCAGTAACTTTCTTGGTTTTCCTCCTGAGATGACGGTTCTAACGCTGCCTTTTGAATGGCTTGGCTATTCGTCTGCTTGCGCGCGGACGACATGACCTTTTCTTCCAGCCATTTAAGCGTATCAGCCGATACGAACGGGAATCCGTTATCAAAACTCAAGCCGGTCAGGCCTTCGCATCGGGTCAAGAAGGATTTCAACTCAAATAGCGACGAATCAACTTGGGAAAGATATAAACCACCCAATGCCTGCTGACCTTGCCATGCGTAATATTGCAAATCCAGCCAATAGTGATTAGCACCTTCCAAAAAAGCCGCTTCCACTTTATCGAGCAAATCGCGCCATTGCTGCTCATGAATCAAACGATTCAGATTTGCCAATAAATCTGCCCTTGGAGCCTTCAACCGCGTCTGACCGTTTTGATGCGGAGGAATGCCGTTCAATCCACCCCAACGGACGGCTCGAATCATCTTGTTTGCAGACCAATAACCATCATCCTGTTCTCTCAAGTAGGCAGCGTTAATCCTGACTTGGTCAAGCAAGGCTTTAGAAGAGTTAACCTTTGTGACAGTCAGACTTTCAGACGACCCTCGACTCTCTTGATGAATTTGCGGCGTTGCCACTTGCTCAACAGGCGCACTGGTCTCCTGATTTTGACTTGAACTTGTTGGAGAAGATGAAAAACGAACAGATGACTCTTCAAAATATTGCAACAATGGAAATAAGCTGGGGCGTACTGCCTCTTCCCATCCCTCAAAGTAATGTTGCAACAACATCAAAGCCGATAATGTCCGCTTAAGCTCCGTAGAATCAGATAATCCCACGTTCTTAAGCGTATCCAGCACCCTTTCGCCGGACAACCAATTTAATGCATTACGTTTTTGTACAGGCTTTTTCGGCCACAGCGACTGATCGAATTTTTGCAGCAACCCGCACAAAATCTCCAAGCCGTCTGAAAAACCTGCCAAGCCTCTGTCTCTCAGCGAGGCAAAAATGTAATAGGTTGCTACCCTCAGATCTTTAGATTCACGCTTCAGCAGGCGTTCTGAAGCATCCAAAATCAATCGGTAGTCCATACCCGAAAGTTTGGCCAACTCAATCTTGATGGCTTCAAAATCATCTGTATAGGCGACATCCTCGCCGCAAGGATGGTCGTCTGAAACAGGCTCCAACCATTCTTGCCAGCGATGGATATTGTTATCGGTGATGGATGTACCTTCATCACCGAGTATCGGCTTTACCCATTGGGGTAATGTCATCATTATTTAACCTCAAAAATCTTATTCGGCAGATGGATATTTTTCAGATCCAGCAGCCCCAACGGTCCTTTACCGGAATTGGTCCGCATATAGAAGCGCATCAATTTGTCTTTTTCCAGTGGGAACTCAACCAGATAGGTACTTCCATCAATCGGTGTAACCCTGGATTTTTCAAGCATACGGATGAAACCGAAACGTCCGCTGATTTCCTGAGTTTTACGCATACCTTCTGCCTCGGTTTCCCAAGAAATACGCAAACCGGCATTGCTGACATCACCCGGCCATTTGAATGGCTTCCACTCTGTCTGTTGGTTGAAATAATTCAATGATTGACCATCAACAACCAAGTCGAATTGAACAATCCCCTGAGTAGACGTCGGCTTAAGCTCAAAGCTGTAACCACCTTCTCCGTTGACGAAGAAATCCTCAGAAATCGCACTCAATTTATTCAGCTGTTGCAACAATCCCGGATTGACTTTCAATTCGCTTCCCGGTGCCACAATCCATTGATTGCCTTGTTTGGTCAAAACACCTGCCAATTGGGTCGTTATAGTCAATTAAAATCAAAATAGGACAGTAGCGCATCGTCAAATCGGGCGT
>CAUVJL010000122.1:0-7798 GCA_963552075.1 uncultured Neisseria sp. | reverse complement strand
TCTCTTTGAGCTAAGGCGAGGCAACACCGTACTGGTTTAAAGTTAATCCACTATACATTCTGATTGTTACCAAAGACCAATTCAATGACTCAGAAAACACACACCATCAAAACCTACCTCGTCGGCGGTGCCGTCCGTGATTATCTTTTGGGATTGCCCGTTAAAGACCGCGACTGGGTGGTCGTCGGTGCCGACGCACAAACCATGCTGGCGCAAGGCTTCCAGCCGGTCGGCAAAGATTTTCCCGTGTTCCTCCATCCCGAAACCCACGAAGAATACGCCCTCGCCCGTACCGAACGCAAAACCGCCAAGGGCTATGCCGGATTCAGTTTTCACGCCGACAAAGACGTTACGCTGGAGCAGGATTTGATGCGCCGCGACCTGACCATCAACGCGATGGCGCAGGATTCAGACGACCTCATCATCGACCCCTTCGGCGGACAACAGGATTTGGTGGCGGGCATTTTGCGCCACGTTTCCCCCGCCTTTGCCGAAGACCCCGTCCGCATCCTGCGCACCGCCCGCTTTGCCGCGCGCTACGGTTTTGAAATCGCCGAAGAAACCATGAAACTGATGCGGCAGATGGTGGAAAACGGCGAAGCGGACGCTTTGGTTGCCGAACGCGTCTGGCAGGAATTGGCGAAAGGTTTGATGGAAAAAAATCCCCGAAGGATGATTGAAGTGTTGCGCGAATGCGGCGCGCTCAAAGTCTTGCTGCCCGAAGTCGATGCCCTCTTCGGCGTGCCGCAACGCGCCGACTATCATCCCGAAATCGACAGCGGCATCCATACCCTGATGACGCTGCAACGCGCCGCCGATATGGGTCTGAGCCTGCCCGAACGCTACGCCGCCCTGCTGCACGATTTGGGCAAAGCCAAAACCCCGCCCGAAATCCTGCCCAAACACCACGGACACGACCTCGCCGGCGTCGAGCCCGTGCGCGAAGTCAATCAGCGCCTGCGCGCACCAAGACACTGCGCCGAGCTTGCCGAACTGGTCTGCCGCTGGCACATCATGTTCCACCAAGTCGAGCAATTCAAAAACAAAACCATCTTAACCGTCCTGAAAAAAACCGACGCTTTCAGACGACCCGAACGCTTCGCTGCCGCTTTAAACGTCTGCATTGCCGATACGCAAGGTCGTCTGAACCGCGAAGATACGCCCTACCCGCAACGCGCGCACTGGCTCGCCCTACTCGAAGCCGCCAACCAAGTGGATTCAGGCAAAATCGCCGCCGAATGCCGCGTGCAGGAAAAAGCGCACCTCATTGCCGAAGAAATCGACCGGGCGCGCTTGGCTCAAATCGCCCCGCTGCAAAAAGCGTATAAGACAGAAAAATAGGAAGCTCTTAATGACATCCTCACGTTATAAAATCGAACGCGCGCCTGATGGCATTACTGTGTCTGCGCGTGTTATACATGACTCTCAGGAAATCGGTTTTACCGCTCTATTTCTTATATTTTCCTTTGCTATTACATGCGTCACGCCGTTTTACCTTGAAGAGCATTATTTCACTGATCCAATAATAATTCTTACCCATATACTTTTTACTTTCTACCTAGTCGGCTCACTGGTTTACAGCCTTCTTTGGCAACTTTTCGTACGTGAAAACATCAAGATCCGTAACCATACCCTGTCTCATGGTTACACCTTGTTCTCCATCGGGCGTTGGCGCAGCTTCCCTGTGTCAGAAATTTCCAAATGGCAGTTTCGTGACAATATTCCCAAAGCTCCTGTTGCAAGAGGAAGGAAAGCTGAGTACCCAAACAAAAACTACTACCAAAATGGTATAAAACAGCCAAAAAACGATATCCCCAATATCTTACGTATCCAAAAATGCAAACAAGGCGCATGGTCTTTCGATTATCAGGAAAAAACCATACTTATCGGCGATTTTTTTGACAGCCGTGATGCTCAGATAATCAATACTGAATTGAACAGGTTTATCCCAGCATCCGCCAAAGCCCGTCAACTTTCAGACGACCTTTGAAACAGCCGCCGCCATATCCGCTATAATCTGCCTCTCAGCCATTCCGTTCCAAACATAAAAATCATGACCCTACAAACCGATTTATTGCCTAAAATCAACAACGAAGATTACCAACGCCTCATCCTCAAACACAGCGTAGAATTCAGCGAAGGCGAAATCCGCCTGCTGAACGAAATCCTCGAAAAATTCACCTTCGATGTCGTTCAGGCACAGGCATTGGCGCAGGCGGTGATGCAGCAGGTGCGCTTCGACCCCAACGCCTACCACATCGACAGCGACGACGAAGACACCACAGGCATCTGCCCCCACTGCATCAACCCGCCCATGCCGCCCCTGCGCGATTACCTCGTTTGGCGCGAAACACGCGGCTGAATCCCTTTCAAAAAGGTCGTCTGAAAACAGCAAACCGCTTTTCAGACGACCCCGAACCCACCGGAAAACCCATGTTGCAAACCGACAACCTGACCGCCGCCCAGCCCCAGCGCATCATCACCGCCCAAAGCATCTCCTCGCAGGAAGAGCTGCTCGAGCGCGCCCTGCGCCCTAAAACGCTGGACGACTATATCGGGCAAGACAAAGCCAAAGAACAGCTCGCCATCTTCATCCAAGCCGCCAAAAAACGCGGCGAAGCCCTAGACCACACCCTGCTCTTCGGCCCGCCCGGGCTGGGCAAAACCACGCTGGCGCACATCATCGCCAAAGAGCTGGGCGTCAACCTGCGCCAAACCAGCGGCCCCGTCCTCGAACGCGCCGGCGACCTTGCCGCCCTTCTGACCAACCTCGAGCCGCACGACGTATTGTTCATCGACGAAATCCACCGCCTCAGCCCTGTCGTCGAAGAAATCCTCTACCCCGCGCTCGAAGACTACCAGCTCGACATCATGATAGGCGAAGGCCCTGCCGCCCGTTCCGTCAAAATCGACCTGCCGCCCTTCACGCTCGTCGGCGCAACCACCCGCGCAGGTATGCTGACCAACCCTCTGCGCGACCGCTTCGGTATCGTTGCCCGCTTGGAGTTTTACCAAAATCAAGACCTTACCACCATCGTCAGCCGTTCCGCACAATTACTGCAACTCGACATGGGCGAAGAAGGCGCAATGGAAGTCGCCAAACGCAGCCGCGGTACACCCCGCATCGCCAACCGCCTGCTGCGCCGCGTGCGTGATTTTGCCGACGTGAAAAACAACGGCGTGATCGATGCCGCCGTCGCCGATGCCGCTTTAAGTATGCTGGATGTGGACGCGCAAGGTTTGGACGTCATGGACAGAAAATTCCTCGAAGCCATCCTGCACAAATTCAGCGGCGGTCCCGTCGGCCTCGATAACGTTGCCGCCGCCATCGGTGAATCCACAGACACCATCGAAGACGTTATCGAACCCTACCTCATCCAACAAGGCTTCCTGCAACGTACCCCCCGCGGCAGAATGGCTACCGAACGCGCCTACCTGCACTTCGGCTTGAAAATGGAAAAATAAGCGTATTGAAATGAAGAAAGGTCGTCTGAAACCGGATTTTTGGTTTTCAGACGACCTTTTGTTATCAGCATAGTTGGTGCGGATAGACTTCAAGGTAAAGCAAGGCAATCAAGCCCGAAATGATATATAGTGGATTAAATTTAAATCAGGACAAGGCGACGAAGCCGCAGACAGTACAGATAGTACGGCAAGGCGAGGCAACGCCGTACTGGTTTAAATTTAATCCACTATAAAAATTGGGAAACGATTTGCCAAGCAGTTCAGCACATTAGGCCACAGAAGCCAATTCTTTCCTCATGGCATCAATCACCGCCTTATAGTCCGGCTTGCCAAAGATGGCGGAACCTGCCACAAAAGTATCGGCACCCGCCGCCGCGACGGCGGCGATATTGTCGGTTTTGATGCCGCCGTCCACTTCGATAGAGATATGCCGTCCGCTTTGCGCTTCGTACCGATCCAACATCGCCCGCACTTGACGGATTTTTTCAAGGGTATGGGGGATGAAGCTTTGTCCGCCGAAACCGGGGTTGACCGACATCAACAATACCATGTCCAACCTGTCCAATACGTTTTCCAAAACGTAGGCGGGAGTGGCCGGATTCAACACCAATCCTGCCTGACAGCCCGCATCTTTAATCAGGCTGAGGCTGCGGTCGATATGGCGGCTGGCTTCGGGATGAAACGTGATAATCGACGCCCCTGCTTTGGCAAATGACTGAATCAGATCGTCAACGGGTTCGACCATCAGATGCACATCAATCGGCACGGTGGCATAAGGCTTCAACGCTGCGCAGACCATAGGGCCGAAAGTCAGGTTCGGCACATAATGATTGTCCATCACGTCGAAATGAATCAAATCGGCTCCCGCTTCGATAACTTTCGTTACTTCCTCACCCAAACGGGCAAAATCGGCGGATAAGATACTGGGCGCAATACGGAAATTGTGGTTCATAGAAATCCAGTCGGATGGTGTGGTTTGATAAACGGATAATTTTTCATATTCTACCACCAACGCCTCACGCAACACTAACTATGCATTATTAATATTTAACAAAAGTAAGCATATGCATAAATAATTATAGGTTAAGGATATGTTTTGTCAGAAATAAAATAAAGATATGAAGTTAACAAAAGTTAACTGGAGGGATACTGCCTTTCACACGCTAATCGGGTATATTTGCGCGGTTACGGAAACTAGGAAAACGCTGTGTCTGTCGGATTCAAATCTTATTTACCCCTCTGTGCATTATCGGTTGCGCTGCTGACGGCTGTCGGTCAAGCGCACGCCGGCCCCCAATATATCAAGCTGGACGATTTTCAAGCCAATTGCGACATCCGCTCCCTTAATCTGACGCAAGACCAACACAATGCTTTGCGCCGCATCCGTAATGATTACAAACAGGCATCGGACAAAGCATACCGTAAACTCGTCCGCACAGACCGTAACCGCCGCCAAGTCATTATGAAAATCCTTGCGGCAGATAATTTCGATCAAAACAACGCCCGCGATTATGTCGAAACCCGCTACTTGTCGAGCATGGATTTCGCCGTGGAAGAATTGGAAATCCAACACCGTTTCTACCACCTGCTCAATCCGCGCCAACGCCAGATTTGGCTCTCTTCCTGCCTTCGCTGACATCTCGCTTTCCTGATTGGTCCGTACAAAAAGGTCGTCTGAAATCCTGTTTCAGACGACCTTTTAAACGATATGGCGATTCAAAGTGATGCGGCCGGAAGCAATTGAACCGGAAAAGGCTTTCCCTACCCTTATCCTCCCGCAGATTTCAGTACGGCAGACCTATTTCCCAAAAACTCAATCCAAAACCCGTTGTTCCGGCAAACGCCCTGCCCAATCACACGCAAACTGCCAAGCCGAACGCCCAGAGCGGTTGCCGCGCATTTGTGCCCATTGCAATGCCGCCTTGCGTGCCGTTTCATCAAAATCCACGCCGAAGTCGCCCAGCCAATTTTCAACCGCTTGGAGGTAATCGTTTTGATCGAACGGATAAAAACTCAACCATAAACCGAAACGGTCGGACAGGGAAATTTTTTCCTCAACAGCTTCTTTTTGATGAATTTCGCCGCGTATGCCCGTTGTCCCGATATTTTCATCCATATATTCAGGCATCAGGTGGCGCCGGTTGGACGTCGCGTACACCAACACGTTGCTGCATCTTTGCGACAAACCGCCGTCCAATGCGGTTTTTAGGGCTTTGTAGGTTTCATCACCGGTTTCAAACGACAGGTCATCGCAGAATACGATGAATTTTTCGGGACGGTCTTTCAGCAAAAAAAGCAGCGCGGGCAGGCTGACCAAATCGCTCTTATCAACTTCAATCAGACGCAGCCCTTGTTCGGCATATTCGTGCAACAGGGCTTTGACCAGCGAGGATTTGCCCGTTCCGCGCGAACCGCTCATCAAAACATTATTCGCGGAGCGGCCTGCCAAAAACTGCTCGGTATTGCGTTTGAGTTTTTCGGTTTGCGTCCCGACGGCAGCCAGACGGTCAAGCGGGAATGTATGCGGGTTTGGCAGGCTCTCCAAAATCCCTTTTTTACCGACGCTGTGCCAACGGTAAGCCAAAGCGTTCCAGTCGGTTTTACCGGGTTTTTCAGGCAGTACCAAATCAAGACGGTCCAAAACGGAATAGGCTTTTTGCAAAAAGGCGGCAAGTTTCATATGTGCTCCTATCGTCCTGATGTAGCAGGATTTTGCTGCGCCATCACGCGCATTACGGTATCGACAACGGCTTGGGTTTGCGGATCGATTTCGATATTGATGACGTCGCCCTCTTTCCGGTTGCCAAACAAAGTGCGCGTCAAAGTTTCCGGAATCAGGTGGACATTGAATTCCGTATCGGTAACGTCGCCTATGGTCAGGCTGCAACCGTCCAAGCCGACAAAGCCTTTGCTCAAAATATAAGGTTTGAGCTCGGGTGGCAGTGCAAACCATACCGTGCGGTTAAACTCGCTGCGCTCTATCCGCGTAATCTGCGTAGTCGTCATGATATGCCCGCTCATGACGTGTCCGCCGATTTCATCGCCGAAACGGGCGGCACGTTCGAGATTGACGGCATCTCCCGTTTTCAGACGACCTAAATTGGTCTTTTCCAAGGTTTCTTTCATCAAATCAAAGCTGACCGTATCGCCGTCAATTTGGGTAATAGTCAGGCAGCAGCCGTTGTTGGCGATGGATGCGCCGATTTGCAGATGCTCGGTCATCCCATCGGGCAGTTTGACGACATGGGTGCGGAAATCAGCGGACGGTTCGCGGATAGCGATGATTTCGCCGACACCTTGGATGATACCTGTAAACATGGGAGATTCTCCAATCGGTTTATTTGATGCGTTTGAAAACCAAATCCCAAACGCCGTGCCCCAAACGTTTGCCTCGGGCTTCAAATTTCGTTTCGGGACGGTAGTCGGGCGTAGGCGCGTAATCAGCGGCGGTATTTTGCAAATTGTCAAAACCGCTCAACACTTCCAGCATCTGCTGCGCGTATTCTTCCCAATCGGTCGCCAGATGGATATAACCACCGACTTTCAGCTTGGGCAGCAGTTTCTGCACAAACGGCGTTTGCACCAAGCGGCGTTTGTTATGGCGTTTTTTGTGCCAGGGGTCGGGAAAGAAAATGTGGATGCCGTCGAGCACGTCGTCTGAAAGCATATTTTCGACCACTTCGACCGCATCGTGCCGCATCACGCGGATATTGCCGATGTGTTCTTCTTCAATCAATTTCAAAATGTTGCCGACGCCGGGACCATGTACATCAATCGCCAAAAAGTCGGTATCAGGCAGGCGCTTGGCGATTTCAACAGTCGCCACGCCCATGCCGAAACCGATTTCCAACACCTTGGGACGGTCGCTGCCGAAACGCTGATTCAAGTCCAACACGGAATCTTGATAATCGATGCCGAACTGCGGCCACATCGTATCAATGGCACGCTGCTGCGCCGCAGTCATATGCCCTTGACGCAACACAAAGCTGCGGATGGAGCGTTTGTGCGCTTCAGGAACGGTGGAATCCGGGGTTATTTCGTTCATAAATTATTTCTTGTATCTGATAAAACTGGGGGAAGGTCGTCTGAAAATCTGCGATATGGTTTCAGACGACCTCTGAATGTATGGGGTCAACCGTTAAACGGTTCGGTTTATCGTTGATAAACAAGCATAAGCCAAGCTGCTGACAGTATCAATCCTGCCGAACTCGTTTGTTTGCTGTTTTAAAGCATGACTAAATGGCTCACTTGAAGCTTAGGCACGCATTCTTGTTCATGCATTATATAGTGGATTAAATTTAAATCAGGACAAGGCGACGAAGCCGCAGACAGT
>CAUVJL010000121.1:0-7842 GCA_963552075.1 uncultured Neisseria sp. | reverse complement strand
ATCTGTACTGTCTGCGGCTTCGTCGCCTTGTCCTGATTTAGTTAATCCACTATATGCTGGAGGAGACGGGAGGTTGATTGACGATATGGGAATAAGAAACTGAGATGACTGTGCAAAAAAGCGTCCGCATTTTGGGGATAGACCCCGGCAGTCGGGTGACCGGTTTCGGCATCATCGACGTATGCGGCAGGGAACATTTTTATGTGGCTTCAGGCTGTATCAAAACGCCGCCGAATGCGCCGTTGGCGGAGCGTATCGCCGTGATTGCGCGGCATATCAGGGAGATTGTGCAGCAATACCGCCCGCATCAGGCGGCGGTGGAGCAGGTGTTTGTCAATGTGAATCCGGCGGCTACGCTGATGCTGGGACAGGCGCGCGGGGCGGCATTGGCGGTGTTGGTGATGGAAGGTTTGCCTGTGTTTGAATATACGGCGTTGCAGGTCAAGCAGGCGGTGGTCGGGAAGGGTAAGGCGGCGAAAGAGCAGGTGCAGCATATGGTGGTGCAGATGCTGTCACTGTCGGGTACGCCGCAATCGGACGCCGCCGACGGACTCGCCATCGCGCTCACTCACGCTTTGCGCAATCACGGCTTGGCGGCGCAGTTGGGCAAGGGGCAGATGCAGGTGAAGCGGGGGCGTTTCCAATAAGACTCGACGCGGCATTGCTTCGGTATAGTGGATTAACTTTAAATCAGGACAAGGCGAGGCAACGCCGTACTGGTTTAAAGTTAATCCACTATAAAAAAGGTCGTCTGAAAGCCCCTTAATCTTTCAGACGACCTTTGGTTTTCCCGATCTGTATTGTTTTTGCTCGGTGTTTATTGCAGGGTGAAGCCTGCTTTGAATTCCAGCTTCGGTACGCCGACGATAAAGCGTTCGCCGATGCTGTCTTCAAACTCGTATGCGCCTTCGATGCTGCCCCATGGGGTGCAGAGTTGGGAGCCGCTGTTGTATTCATACGCCTCGCCCGGATAGAGGACCGGCTGTTCTTCAATCAGACCGGAATGGCCTACCGGCTCGGTTGCTCCGTGTCCGTCGGTGATTTCCCAGAAACGCTGGCGCAGCGTGATGACATCGTTGCTGCGGTTGCAGATGGTAATCACATAGTTGAAGGCATAGCGGTCGCGATAAACATCGCTTTGACCCGCAACGTAGCGTGGTTGAACATTGATTTCGATTTCGTTCATTTTTGTTGTCCCGTAATAGTGTTTTTTGTTTGCACCGATTTTTCGATGCGTTTGAAGTCTTATGGCTTCGAATAAGTGTGTTGAAAAAATCAGATAATCCAGGCGGCAATGCCTAAAACTATCAAGGTCATGATGGCGGCGATGATGTCGTCCAACATGATGCCGAATCCGCCGTGCACATGCCGGTCAAACCATTTGATCGGCCAAGGTTTGATGGAATCAAACAGGCGGAACAGAATAAATGCCGCCAGCCACCAATTCCATTTAAACGGAGCAAAAGCCAGAATCAGAAGCATCGCTACCATTTCGTCCCAAACGATACCGCCGTAGTCTTGGATGCCGAGTGCTTTTTCGGTGTGGTTGCAAATGCGGATGCCCCACATAAACAGGGCGACACACAAAAAAGCCAGAATCCAGCCGTCGATACCGATTAAAACCAAGAGAAATGCTATCGGCAGCGCCGCCATCGTTCCGAATGTGCCGGGTGCGACGGGCGCGAGGCCGCTGCCGAATCCGAATGCCAACAGGCATAACGGGCGCTGCTTCAACCAGTCGAAAGTAGGTTTAAATTCAGCCAAAGTGATCAAATCCTAATGAAGTCAGTTTTAATTCGCCGCCATTGGAATCTATTATTTTCAGACGACCTGTATTATTTATTTTCCCGATGGGCGTTACTGCTACGCCGCATTGTCCGGCTATTGTCTGAATCTCGCTGCGCCGGCATTCGGGGGCGGTGAAAACCAGTTCGTAATCATCGCCGCCTGCCAGTGCGCAGGAGAGCCAGCTTTCGTGCGGTAAGACGTTTTTCAATTCTTCTAAAACCGGCAGCGCATTTGCCGAAATTTCCGCTCCGACCGATGACGCGGTCAAAATGTGACCGAGGTCTTGTGCCAGCCCGTCCGAAATATCTTGAGCGGCATGGGCAATGGGCAAAAGCGCCTGTCCCAATCCCACTCTAGGCTCCGGACGGAGCAGCCTGTCATGGCAGCAGTCGAACAAATCGGGCGGTAGTGTGTGTGTGTTCAGGCGGCAGTTTAAAGCGGCTGCTGCTGATCCGATTTGTCCCGATACCCAAATATCGTCGCCGTCTTTCGCGGCATCGCGCCGTAGGGCTTGTCCTTGCGGAAGCTCGCCGATAATGGTGACGTTGAAGACCAAATCGCCTTTGGTCGTATCGCCGCCGATCAGGGTAATGCCGAAGCGCTGCGCCAAACTGAAAAAGCTGTCACAAAAACGTTTCAGCCAATTTTCGTCCAATTCGGGCAATCCGGCACTCAATAACACCCATTTCGGGGTTGCGCCCATCGCGGCCATATCGGATATATTGACAGCTAGCATTTTCCATGCCAAATCTTCCGGAGCGGTGTCAGAAAAAAAATGTCTGTCTTTTAACAGCATGTCCGCGCTAAAACATAAATCAAATCCGTGACTTGGACGGATAATCGCAGCGTCGTCACCAATGCCCAAAATCAAACCGCTGCTTTTCTGTTTTTGCAAATATTGTCTGATAAAGTCAAATTCCGTCATATATTGCACACAAAGTGATAAAGAGTGTTATCAATCGATTCGGAATTTTTGATAGACGAATAATGTATATTTATACAATGTATGTGTTAGTTAATGTAATAAATTGCATTAAACGGTAATATAATCGAGTCGATTGCAAAAGTAAATAAGATTTTTAATCCAAATGATAACGGTCAAAAAAGCGTACTTCTATCAAAAATTATTTCCGAGGGGATAAAAAGTGCCTCAAAAAAGATTATCAAGCCGCGCAAGAGGAACGGTAATATAGGAAAGTCTGCAAGTTGATATCAGGATATCGAGGTCGTCTGAAAAGCCGTTTTAGGTTTTTCAGACGACCTTTTTGTCAAAATAAGAACAAAACGGCTGGTTTAGGCAGGCGTATCTTTCAACTCCGCGCCCACATCTTTCAAACGCTGCAATACTTCGTCCCAGGCTTTGTCCAAATCGCGGCACGCCTTGCCCTCCGCCTTGATGCCGAACTCGATATGCGGTTTGACCGCCGTTCCGTCCGCATTCTGCCAGCCGACGCTGGGTAGGCTGTAAGAGCGCACGCCCGGGTAGGTGTGTTCGACGTATTCCATAATCGGGACAACGCGCGATTCGGGTTGTCCGAACACATACACGCTGCGGCTGCCGCGTTCGGTTTGGTTGAAACGGTCGGCGTAATAAGTATCCAAAACCCATTCCGCCATCGGGTGCGCCATCACGGGGAAGCCGGGGAAGAAATAATGTTCGCGGATGGAAAATCCGGCGATGTTGTTGAACGGGTTGGGCACAAGTTCCGCGCCTGCGGGAAAATCCGCCATTTTCAGGCGCTGGGCGTGTTCGGGTGCGTCAAGCGGCTCGCCGCGTTTAAGGGTAACGGCTTCGATGAACTTGGCGGCTTCGGGATGGCGGACGACGGGCAAATCCAAAGCGGCGGCGGCCGCTTGACGGGTGTGGTCGTCGGGCGTGGAGCCGATGCCACCGGTAACGAAAGTCGGCAGATCGTCTGAAAAGCTTCGGCGCAGTTGTTTGACCAGCAAATCGGGTTCGTCGGGCAGGTATTGCACCTGATTGAGTTTCAGCCCGCGTGATTCCAGCAGGGATTTGAAAAAGGCGAAATGCTTGTCTTGGCGGCTGCCGTGCAGGATTTCGTCGCCGATGATGATGAGGTTGAACAAATGCTGTCGGTCTTTCATAATCTTTCTTCTCGGAGGTCGTCTGAAAATGTCCGGACGCTTCCAAAGGGTTAAACAAAAGGAAAATCATGCACGAATATCGTTTGAAACAACCGAAAAACCTGCTTGACCGTTTGGAAAGTGTCTTCTTTGCCGTCTTCGGCTTGGGTTTGATACTGATGGAACGGCGCATTGCACTAGGCTTAACTCTCTTTGCCTTTACCGCATGGTCGCTGTGGCGTGACTTTTATAAACGCAGCCGCGAAATCGTATTTTCAGAAGAAGGGATTTGTAAAATCAGCCGCGAAGGCACGCAAACACTGCCTTTAGAGGATTTTTGCGGTGTAGCGGTATTTACTGATACGAAACGAAGCAGAATCATTAATATCTACCGGATTGCGCTCGTCCCCAAGCAGCCGTACGATACGCCGCTGACGGTATATACCGCAGTACAGTCGTTTACTCGTCTACCGGCTTTACCCCCGGAGTCCGTAAATTACATCCGCCATCGGATTGCCGAATGCACAGGCTTGCAGGATTTCGGCGATATCGGCTCGGCGACCTTGTCGGAGCTGTATGCAAAATGCTGTTTTTTAAATCAAGATTGACATAGGTCGTCTGAAAACCGAAATCCGTTTTCAGACGACCTATTTGGTTTACTCGGCTGGATTGTCGGCAATATTTATTAGATAATAAACCTAATTTTACGAAAAGGGGCGGTTGCGCCCATTTATTTTTAGTCCAAAGGATTCCCTCATGAGCCAAAACAATACTATCCTGCAACACCTCCCCATCGGTCAAAAAGTCGGCATCGCCTTCTCCGGCGGCCTCGATACCTCCGCCGCGCTGTTGTGGATGAAACTCAAAGGCGCGCTGCCTTATGCCTACACAGCCAACCTCGGCCAGCCCGACGAAGACGACTACAACGCCATTCCCAAAAAAGCGATGGAATACGGTGCGGAAAACGCCCGCTTAATCGACTGCCGCGCGCAGTTGGCACATGAGGGCATCGCCGCCATCCAATGCGGCGCGTTCCACGTTTCCACCGGCGGCATCGCCTACTTCAACACCACGCCTCTGGGCCGCGCCGTGACCGGCACCATGCTCGTTTCCGCCATGAAAGAAGACGATGTGAATATCTGGGGCGACGGCAGTACCTACAAAGGCAACGACATCGAGCGTTTCTACCGCTACGGCCTGTTGACCAATCCGGCGCTGAAAATCTACAAACCTTGGCTCGACCAACAATTTATCGACGAACTCGGCGGCCGTCACGAAATGAGCGAATTTCTGATTGCCAACGGCTTCAACTACAAAATGTCGGTTGAAAAAGCCTACTCTACCGACTCCAATATGCTGGGTGCCACCCACGAAGCCAAAGACTTGGAGTTCCTCAACAGCGGCATCAAAATCGTCAAACCCATCATGGGCGTTGCCTTCTGGGACGAAAACGTCGAAGTCAAACCTGAAGAAGTCAGCGTACGCTTTGAAGAAGGCGTGCCGGTTGCACTGAATGGTAAAGAATACGCCGACCCCGTCGAACTCTTCCTCGAAGCCAACCGCATCGGCGGCCGCCACGGCTTGGGCATGAGCGACCAAATCGAAAACCGCATCATCGAGGCCAAATCACGCGGCATCTACGAAGCCCCGGGCATGGCATTGTTCCACATCGCCTACGAACGTTTGGTTACCGGCATCCACAACGAAGACACCATCGAACAATACCGCATCAACGGCCTGCGCCTCGGCCGCCTGCTCTACCAAGGCCGCTGGTTTGACAGCCAAGCCCTCATGTTGCGCGAAACCGCCCAACGCTGGGTCGCCAAAGCCATTACCGGCGAAGTAACCCTCGAACTGCGCCGTGGCAACGACTACTCGATTCTGAACACCGAATCGCCCAACCTGACCTACCAACCCGAACGCCTGAGCATGGAAAAAGTCGAAGACGCCGCGTTCACCCCGCTCGACCGCATCGGCCAACTCACCATGCGCAACCTCGACATCACCGACACCCGCGCCAAACTCGGTATCTACTCGCAAAGCGGCTTGTTGTCGCTGGGCGAAGGTTCGGTATTGCCGCAGTTGGGTAATAAGAAATAAAGCAGCCCTGCTGTTTTGAACTGTTTCAAACGGGAAAGGTCGTCTGAAATTCAGTTTTCAGACGACCCCTCTATTTTTTCCTCAAATCATTTGAAATCATGAAATTCTTCACACACTTTTATCTTGAAAACCATATGTATTTCAACGACTACTTGAAATACGTCCTCATTTTCGCCGCGCTCGTCGTCCTGCTGCTCGCCGTATCGCAATACCTGCGCCACCGCATGGACACCAAATACCGCGACCTGAGCATTATTGCCCTGCTGCTGCTCATCCTCATCAGCGGCATCCAATACCTCTCATACAGCGAACGCCAAAACTTCGCCGCGGACAACTCGCGCATGGTCGGTTTTCTCAATACCCTGATTGAAAACCAAAAAGTGGAAAAGCGCGACATCAGCGTCAACAGCACGCACCTATACAACGGCATGATCGTCGGCATCAAAAACCAATACTACGAAGTCCATTTCAATCAAGACTTCTCCGCCTACACCCTGACCCCCATCAATCTGGTCAACAACAACATCGAACTTATCGACAAAGAATAACAGGACACACTCATGGAAGCATACTCCCTCCTTGCCCTCAAACTCCTTATGGGAATTTTAGGTTTGGTTTTGCAAATCAACCTTTTAGGTAAAGGCAACCTCGCCCCCACCTCCGCCATGGATCAAGTGCAAAACTATGTTCTCGGCGGCATCATCGGCGGCGTGATTTACAGCGACAGCGTCGGGCTTTTACAGTTTTTCCTCGTGCTGATTTTGTGGACGCTGTTGGTCTTGAGTCTGAAATTCATCAAAAACCACAACCACTGGGTCAAATCCGTGATTGACGGCAAATCCGTCTGGGTCATCGTCAACGGCGAAATCCAAACCGAAGAATGTATGAAAAACGGCATCAGCGCACATGACCTGATGTTTAAGCTCCGTGCCGCCGGCATCTATGAAATCGCCGCCGTCAAGCGCGCCGTCATGGAACAAAACGGGCAGCTTACCGTCATCCAATACGGCGACGAAAGCCTGCGCTATCCCCTGATTACCGACGGGCAAATCGACCACGACATCTTGGAAATTATCAAACGCGACGACGAGTGGCTGAAGCAGGAGCTTGACCGCCTCCATCTTGATGCCTCGAAAGTCTATATCGGCGAATACATCGACGGGAAATTGGTGGCACACCCTTATCCTTCTTAATTTATAGTGGATTAAATTTAAATCAGGACAAGGCGACGAAGCCGCAGACAGTACAGATAGTACGGCAAGGCGAGGCAACGCCGTACTGGTTTAAAGTTAATCCACTATAAAAAAACAAAGGTCGTCTGAAACCTAGACTGGATTTCAGACGACCTTTTTGCATCAACCCCAAATGACGCAGGTCTTGCTGTTTTTGTTAATCGCGATATTCAAACGACGTCCCCAAAAACTGCTCTAAGGCAGAAACATGGGAATGATGCGGGTCTTTGACGGCAGTCAGCAGTAAAACGCTGCCGTGTTGCCGTTCCAACTCCAAGAGCCGCCTAATGGCAGCTTGCTCGGTATCGCCGTGCAGCTCCTCATGGTAACGGCTGACGAAACCGTCAAAATGTTCAGCCGGATTCTCATGATACCAGCGGCGCAGGTTTGCACTGGGGGTGATGTCTTTGAGCCAGAGCGCCGTAGCAAAGACCTCTTTGCGGATGCCGCGTGGATAGAGGCGGTCGATAAAGACTGCGGTTTGTTCGGGGTCGGGCCGGTATGCGTAAATGCGCTGTACGGTAAACATGTTTGCTTGTCTCCAATGGATTCAGGTCGTCTGAATGTTCAGACGACCTGATGTTTTATAGTGGATTAACTTTAAACCAGTACGGCGTTGCCTCGCCTTAGCTCAAAG
>CAUVJL010000120.1:0-7854 GCA_963552075.1 uncultured Neisseria sp. | reverse complement strand
GATAGTACGACAAGGCGAGGCAACGCCGTACTGGTTTAAAGTTAATCCACTATATGTGTATTTTAATCCATCAATAATCGGTAAAGCACGCTTAGATTGAAGCAGGCCTGACAAAAGTGGTCGGATTTTCTGCCGTGCCGGGTTGGATTCGGGATGCCTGAAGGTCGTCTGAAAATATTCTAGCAAAACTTGCTGTCGGTTTTCAGACGACCTTTTCTTTGGGACTGGGCTATGCTTTGTCCTCTTCGTTTTCCACCGCTTTGGGCGGAACGGGCGCGAACCAGCCGACCAAGAGCAGCAGCACGCCGACGATGATGAAGGAGGCGATGCGGGCGATGCCGCCGCTGTTGGAAAGCTCGATGAGGAAGAGCTTGACGACGACGATGGCCATCAGCGCTGCGCCGGTTATCCAGAAGGGGCGCAGTTTGCGGCGGTTGCCGTACACCATCAGGATGATGGCAGTCACTGCCCAGACGACAGAGAGGCTGGCTTGAAGGCCGAAGGATTGAAGCATGATGTCGAGGCGCCAAGTGATGCCGTCGTAGAAGTGCCACAGACGCATCACACCCGCGCTGATGACCATGAATGCGAGGGCGGCGACGCCGGGCGCGTTCACGCGGCGGTATTCTGCAGGCAGGGCTTCAGGCAGGGACTTCAGGGCGAACCACAGCATTCCGGCGCAGGCGAGCTCCAGCGGGTTAAGCAGCGGGACATACGGCAACGGCGCGGGTTGGAACGGAGTGGAGAAGTTCGTCCATATCATCCAACTTGCCGCGGTAAGGGCGGCTATCGGCAGGGCGAAATGCTGATAGGCAGCTTGATGTCGTCTGAAAAAGCCGCGCTGCCGCTGCGTATGGAGGACGACCCACATGATCAGCGGTACGGCAAGCCACGAGAGCTGCGACCAAACGCCGTCGAGACGATCGCCGACATACATTCCTGCCCAAAGCGACCAAAGGATGCCGAGCATGATGATGTTGAGTTTGTGCAAGCCGATAGGCGCATTGGTTTGGCGGTTATTCAGGATGACGAAGTTCAACACGGTGGCGGCGGCAAGCGGCAGGGCTGCGGCGGCCGTCCATAGGTGTTCGAGGTGATAGCCGATGAAGTGCAGGGCAAACAGGGGCAGGAATGCCAAGGTCGTCTGAAAAAGCTCTTTCCAGTTCAAACGGTTGGCAAGCAACAGCAAGGTGGTGAATATCGGCAATGCCCAAAGCTCGATAAACAGGGTTTCTTCGCCCGTCCATTGGGTGTAGGTGGCGAAGCCGCCCAACATCAGGGCGATAACGAGGATAGCCCAGCCCGCAATCCGCGAGAACGGGAGGGGTTGGTCTTGTTTGTCTTGGTTTTCAGATGCTTCGGTTTGGACACGCGAATATTGCAGCATGTAGGCGGCGGCAAACAGCAGCGGCGCGGCGGCGAAAAGATGCCAGTGTGTCAGCAAGCCGTAGGGTTCATCATTAATCGAGGCTTGGAAGATCAGAGTAAAGATTGCATTGCCCAAGGCGAATGTGCTGAACACGTCCGACTTGCCCTTGCCTCGGCAGAACGCCCAAGCCGCCACCAAAGCAGAGAAAACGATGATGCTGCCGCGTTCCGCGAAAAACAGTAAAGGCAGGATGGATGTGTAGAGCAGGGCGGCGCAGAGGGCTGCGTCTTGAAGCGTCTGTTCCCATTGTGCTGAGCCTTTACGGCGGTAGAGATGCCATTGCAGGTAAATTGCCGCTCCGCCGAACAGGGTCAGCAGGGTAGTGAACCATTGACCTTGCAGGATGGTGTTTTCTCCCGGCTGATAACCGCTCAGCTGGATCAGCGCTGCCAACAGATAAACGACGAGCGCACCCAGACGCATATGCGGACGCTGTTGGCGCAGTCCGAAGAAATACACGAGCGCGGATTCTACCGTCCACAGGATGACGGTGTTGCCGCGTTCAAAGTGAAGCGGAACGGCGAGCGTGAGGAAAAGCAGCGACAGGGCAAAAAACGCCTGACGTAGGATATACAAACCCTGTTGCCGTTTCAGCATCAGCGCGGCAAGTCCGTAAACGGCGGCAAAGCCCAGCGCGGAGAATGCGTCCGCAGACGGCCAGTGTTCCACCATGCGGTATTGCAGTCCGAACGCTGCCGCCATCGTGCCGAACAATAAAGTATGGTCGAGGACGTGGACGCGCAGGCCGTGAGAGCAGAGGCTGTTCCAAATTTCTTCCAGCGTCGCATTGTCGGCAACGGGTGCGAGCGTGTCTTCGCGGCTTTCCGTCAGCTTGCGGCGGGCGAACAGATAGGCGATGAAGGTGTAGAGCAGCCAGTGGTAAATCAGGAAAGGCTCGGTGGTGGCGAAATGCTGCGGCGTATAGCTTTGCATGCCCCACAACGCGGCGATGGAGAAGGTTCCGGCGAAACCCGTCAGGTTCAGCGGCCGCCATGCCTTAAACCAAGCAATCGCCGCTACGCCGGCATTGAGCAGGGAAAGGTAGGAGAACAGCACCAAATAATTGCCGCTGCCGTCCGATACCAGGATGGGCGCCGCCAGACCGCCGACCAAGGCAACCTGCGCCATAATCTGCGCGTTCTGCCTGATCGCCAGCAACGCCATTAATACGACCATCGCCACCATCAGCACGAACACGATCGGCGCAGGCAGCAGCGGATGCAGTTTCAACGCCGCCAAAGAGGTCAGATACATCACCGCCACGCCGAAGCCTTGCAACACCAAGCCGTATTCGCGTTTGCGGCTTTGCAGCTTCCAGCCGCCGATAACCGCCGCCAGACCCGCGCCTGCCACAGTCAGGTAACGCATTTCCACCGGTACATAAATCCGTTCGGAAGCATAGCGCAAGAGGAACGCCAAGCCGAGAAACAGCACCACGATACCGGTTTTCAGCAGCGGATTGCCGCGCAGGAACCAAGCAACAATCGGATTTTCGGAGAATTTGAAATCGAAACCTTCCTCTTTGTGGATAACGGTTTCATGAGAATCTGCGTCTGCGTTTTCAGATGTATTTTCAGACGACATCGGCACTTCGTTTTCAGACGACGTTTGCAGGACAGGCGCGTCTTGTTTGCGTTCGTCTTCTTGAATAGCGGAAACTTGGGCAGGTGTTTCTACGCTGTCTGCGTACAGAGCAGGTTCGGGCTGCACGGAAGGTTCGGCGGAAACAGGGGTAGAAAAAGAGGGAGCGGCAACTGGCTCAATGTGCGGCTCGACAGGCGCATTGTCCGCAGTTGCGACAGGTTCAACCTTCTCATGAAGCGGCGCAGGGGTCGTCTGAATATCGTCGGCATGTTCGGACAAAACAGCGCGCAGTTTCCTAGCCTGCCCGACTTCTGCTTTATCATGAACGGTTTCTTGTTCCAAAGCCGTCAAACGCAGCTTCAGCAACTCGATTTCTTTTTCCAGGTTTTGCAGTTTTGCATCATGTTCTTCTTGACGCGGTTTGCCAAGTTCCCGCGCAAACAACCATAAAATAGAGCCGAAAATGACGCCGACGGTCATTTCGTCAAGAAAATAGCCAATGAGGATGGGGATGAGTAGGCAGAAATACTGCATAAAACACCTGTCCGATAACGGTAAAAAATATGCCAATTGTAGCATTCTTGTCATGAGAAGGATGTATAGAAGGCGTAACGGTAGGAAAAGCTGTTGTGCGGTAAGCAACATTGTATTTGCAGAATTAATTTACGGTACAAGGTCGTCTGAAAAGCGAAATTGGATTTCAGACGACCTTGTCGATGGGTTTCGTCCTGCTGTTTATCATGAATATAGGCTTTATATCGTGGAATCAGGCGCAAGTCCTGTGAACTTGCCATGCTTGATACGGACTATTTATTATAGGCGTTAGCTTCGATAGGGTACGGTTTGTCTAGCCACCAAGTCTCAAGGCTTTTTTGATACCCATATTTTTCGAAAGAAAATCTAATGCCTCATTAACCCAACCATGCTTTGGGTTTCCCGCCAATTTTGTCTCCTCTCTTCATGGGAGAGGAGATTGAGGATGCTGAAACCCAACCATTTTTAGGGATTCGACCAATTTGTTCCCTCTCCC
Source organism: uncultured Neisseria sp. (assembly GCA_963552075.1). Classification (GTDB taxonomy): domain Bacteria; phylum Pseudomonadota; class Gammaproteobacteria; order Burkholderiales; family Neisseriaceae; genus Neisseria. The sequence continues at coordinate 3,811 of CAUVJL010000120.1, read as the reverse complement.
GTGGGAGAGGAAATTGAGGATGCTGAAATCCAACCGTTTTTGGATTTTCAACCAATTTGTCCCCTCTCCCCGCGGGAGAGGGATTGAGGATGCTGAAACCCAACCGTTTTTAGAGTTTTCAACTAATTTTGTCCCCTCTCCCCGTGGGAGAGGGTTAGGGAGAGGGCAGTAAGCCGCAGGCTTACATTCAGGTTTCTAGGTTTCGCAAAAAAATCTTCTGAAAGGTCGTCTGAAAGGTTGCCCCGTCAAGAGGCTGCGCACGCTGAAAACGAGCGAAGCAAATTTCACCAAAACGGAACGCTAAAACCTTTTCAAAAAGGAAAATACGATGAAATTCAATCAAATCCATTTATTGTGTATTGCCGCAGTCTTGGCGTTTGCAGGCTGTAAAAACACAGAAGTTCCGTTAAACAGTCAAGTTGAATTGCCTGAAACATTTACGCAAGATGCGGCGGCGAAAGGCGATGCGGACATCGGGGCGTGGTGGCAGCAGTGGAACGATCCGGTGTTAAGCGGATTAATCGCGCAGGGTTTGGCGCAGGGGCATGATGTGAAAATCGCCGTCAGTCGTCTGAACGAAGCCCGTGCCGTGGCGGGGGCGGCGCGTGCCGATTTGGGGCCGACCGTCGGACTGAGCGGCAAGGTGGGGGCGAATGACAGCAAAATGGATAACCCGCTCGACAGCAATGCCAGGGCGTTGCTCTCGCGTTATCCGCAGGCCTCATCTTTAAACGGCGATACCATCGAGTCCACAGGCACCAGCCTATACGGCGGACTGACCGCTTCGTGGGAGCCGGATATTTTCGGCAAGAAACGCAGCGATGCCGATGCCGCCCGTTATGCCGCACTCGGGCAGCAAGAGCTGGCGTATGGCGCGCAAATGCTGGTGGCGGGCGATATTGCCGACAATTATTTTAAGGCGCGTGCGGCACAAGGCCGTCTGAAAACCGCCGACCAAACCGTTGCCACCTTGCGGCGGATGGTGCGCTACATCGAAGGGCGTTTTAAGGCGGGACATGTCAGCGGCTATGAAGTGAACGAGGCGAAAGTGCAACTGACCGCAGCGGAAGCCAAACGCGCCACGATAGGGGCGGAATACGCCGCTTATGTGCGCAGTATCGCCGTGTTGACCGGCAACGTGCCGCAGACGTTTACGCTGCCCGAATCGTCTGTCGATGCGTTGGCACACCAACCCTCCGCGCCGGGCGGGCAGACGCCTCAAGGCTTGCTGGAACGCCGCCCCGACCTGCGCGCACAGGCGGCGCAAGTCAATGCCTATGCCGCCAAATTCGCCAGTGCCAAAGCCGATTTGCTGCCGCGTTTCACCATCAGCTTTATGGGGCAGGGCGGGCGCATCGGTGTCGACGGCGACCGTTCGCTGACCGGCTGGGCAAGTTTGTTGTCGGTGGGCATACAGACGCCGCTGTTCACCAACGGCCGCATCAAAGCCAATATCAAAGCCGCCGACGCGCGCCTTCAGACGGCATTGCTGGAATACGACAAACGGCTCCTGACCGCGCTGGGCGAAGTTGATAGCGCATATCAAGGCGTGGAGTCGTTAAGCCGCCAAACCGAACTGCTGCAAACCGCCCATAATCAGGCGGCACGCCACGCGGCCGATACGGAAAAAATGTTCCGCAACGGCTACAAAACGCTGGATGTTGCCCTCAAAGCCCATATCGCCGAAGGCCAAATGCAGGAAAACCTGATTGCGGCGCGGCTGGCAAGGGCGCAGATGCTGGTGTCGCTGTATAAGGCATTGGGCGGCGGCTGGTCGAAATAAAAAAGCAAAAAGGTCGTCTGAAAAATTTCAGATGACCTGGGTTTGTTAGAAAAATTGAAAATTTCTGATATCGATATAGATAAGGTTGCCAATTAAAAAGGTTAGTGGGTATAAGACTAAATTTGTGTGTGAGGAAGTGGTGATGAATCGATGCGGACCGTATTTAGTTAGTGATATAAGGGATTTTTAGAAATGAATGAGAAAAGCAGGCTGTCAGCCCCATTTTTGCCAAATCAATATCTGGAAAGATTGGGTTAGGGTTTTCAATGATGAAATTTTATTATTTGACTATCAGTCACAACATCCCATGCGGGGTTGGGTTTTACAATAATTATCTATTGCCAGAGGAGTTGCTCCCCTCCTTCCAACTGAACGATTTTAAAGCGGAATATGGTTCTCTTTCTTGGTATGCGGGGATAAATCGAAAACGTAAAAAAATTATACTTCCTGACAACCTTGTTTTAATCTCTAATTTAAGGGAATATGATTATCCGGTACGTAGCTTATCTGAGTACACTTATATTATTACCCAAGAATTTATGCGCTGTTTAGAGGGAATGAAGACGAATATTTTACAAATAAAACCTGTAAAATATATGAATGGGAAAACAAAAAATATCATATCAAATCGTTTTTATTATGCGATGACAACAGATAAGTTAAAAATAGAAGATGTTGTAAATCTGAAAGAATGCGAATATGAGCAGGTTTATGGAGTTGATGAATTACTCAAAATGAGCATTTTGGATAATTGTGATTACGATTTATTTGATATTAAACATGAGACTAAATGTTCTTTGATTATTTCGGAAAAATTTCGACAAAAGGCTAATGATTTGAAGTTGGAGTATCTGGAATTTCTACCTGTTGAGTTGACTAAGTTAATTACAACCAAAGAATGGATGGCTACGGAGATAAATTCTTTGCCTAGATATACCCCTGTTTAATAAATTTTATATGTATTGTTTGGTATTCAAAAAAGGTCGTGAAAAGGTCGTCTGAAAACAAATTTTGGGGTTTCAGACGACCTTTTGTGCAATTAATAGCGATTGTAGAAAACAACTTGATCGACGGGAAAATGAATTGGAACTGATAAAGCCAAAGTAGGATTGGTAAACAAAAGAGCCTGAACATTATATTCAGGCTTTTGAAATTTGGCTCCCCGACCTGGGCTCGAACCAGGGACCTGCGGATTAACAGTCCGTCGCTCTACCGACTGAGCTATCGGGGAATGGGGTGCATTATATCGTCTGAAAAAAAAGTGTCAATATTATTTTTCAGATGGAGCGTAGTAATATTACAAATAGTTGAATGTTAAAAGTATTTATTTTGTGAATAGTTGTGTTTGAAACCAATAGGGCGCAAATGGCAACAGGCGTAGTTGGCCTGTCAGGATGCTATTTTGTCTAATATTTTACGTTGACAAGTTTTCCGTTGCGGAACTCTTGGTGTTGCATTACGGTGCCGTTATAGGCGTATGTGGTGAGTGAGCCGTTGTTTGGTGTGGCGCGGAATTGCATCAGTTGGCTGCGGCTTAAGGTATAGGGGTCTGTCCGCTTCCGACTGTTGTCGCTGTAAAAATCTTGTACGGTATATTGATCGCCTCGTTTGTTTTTCAGTTGACGGTAGTAGCCGCCCTTGACGGCGCTGTTGCTGGGATTGCCGTGTGTATCGAAATAAGTCACGATTTGTTCGTCAATAATATTAATGCCGCCTGTATTGTTTGGGGCGGTTTTATTTTTGTCTAAGGTAATCGGGATGTTGACGGAAGTGCCGAGTCCGACATGGTGTCCGATACCGGTTCCTATGCCTAAACCTATGGACATGCCGGGCGTGCCGGCGGTGCAGGCGCAGAGTGCGGAAGAGAGGAGGATGAGGGGAATTGAGGGTTTCATGGCATTTCCTCGCTATGAGTATGAACCTGATTGCAGACGGTAATGGAAAGGCGTGGTTTTGTATCGGATGGGCAATGACATAGTGGATTAAATTTAAATCAGGACAAGGCGACGAAGCCGCAGACAGTACAGA
>CAUVJL010000119.1:0-8062 GCA_963552075.1 uncultured Neisseria sp. | reverse complement strand
AATCAGGACAAGGCGACGAAGCCGCAGACAGTACAGATAGTACGACAAGGCGAGGTAACGCCGTCCTGGTTTAAAGTTAATCCACTATATTATTCGCGGTGGTAGGGGTGGTTATGGAGGATGGAGACGGCGCGGTAGAGCTGTTCGGTCAGCAGGACGCGCACCATGCCGTGCGGGAGGGTGAGGCTGGAGAGGCGCATCATCATGCGGGCTTGTTGTTTGAGGTGGTCGGTCATGCCGTCGGCGCCGCCGATGACGAAGCAGACGTGTTCGCCGTTTTGCTGCCAGCTTTTGAGGTGTTCCGCCAGCTCGACGGAGGTCGGGGCTTTGCCGCGTTCGTCGAGGACGATGAGGAATGCGCCTTGGGGGATGGCTTCGAGGATGCGTTTTTCTTCCGCCACCATGCCTTGTGCGGCGTTGACGCCTGCGCCGCGTTTTTCGGGTTTGATTTCTTTGAGGGTGTAGGCGACGTCGCGTCCGAAGCGTTTGGCGTATTCGCCGACGGCTTCGTCCACCCAGCGGGGCATTTTGGTGCCGACGGCGAGGACGGTGATGTTCATGGGTTTCCTTAGTCGGATGGGGTCGTCTGAAAGTTTTCAGACGACCTTTTGGTTTGAATGATGGTGAAACGGGATTTTTGAATCCGATATTGTTATTGTTCGGTCAGGGGGTCGTCTGAAAACTTCGGTTTGGGCAAAGGGGTAGGGCGTGCGCAATAAAGCCGTCTGTATGCACAGACGGCTTGGGATGATGGTTTAGTCGGCGGCGTGCCAGGGTTTTTGCGCGCCGGCGTGGAAGCTGGGTTTTTCGCCGCCCCAGAGGGTGTCGATGTCGTAGAAGTCGCGGACGGCGGGCAGCATGACGTGGACGACGAGGTCGCCTGCGTCAACGAGCGTCCATTCGCCGCTGTCGCCTTCGGTGCTGAGGATTTCGAAGCCGGCTTCTTTGAGGCTGACGGCGACGTTGTTGGCGAGGGCTTTGACTTGGCGGGTGCTGTCGCCGCTGGCGATGATCATGCGGGCGAACAGTGAGGTTTTTTCTTGGGTTTGGAGGACGGAGATGTCTTTGGCTTTGATGTCTTCGAGGGCTTCGACGGCGGTTTCGACCATTTTTTGCAGGTCTTGCAGTTCTTGTTCGTTCATTGTTTTCCTAATGGTGGGAATGAAATGGGGTTTGGACGGTATTATAACTTATCTGTATGAATTTACGCTATTTTCCGCTTTGGTACAGTTTGTGTTCGCGGATGTAGCGGGCGACTTGGGGCGGGAGGTCGTCTGAAAGTCTGCCGCTTTGGAGGGTTTGGCGGATTTGGGTGGAGGAGGTATTGTGCAGGGGGGCGTTGAGGATGCGGACGCTGCCGTTTTGGAGGGCTTCGCCCAGCCAGGCGTGGAGTTCGCGTGGGGTTTGGTTGAGGTTGTCGCCTTGGCGCATGGCGACGGCGATGTGGGTTTGGCGCACGAGGGTCTGCCATTTCTTCCAAGTGTGCAGTTTCATGAGGCTGTCGCTGCCCATGAGCCACCAAAGTTGGGTGGCGGGGAATTGCTGGCGGAAGATTTGGACGGTGTCGAAGGTGTACGTTGCGCCGTCGCGGACGATGTCGCAGTCGCTGGCGGCGAAGCGGGGGTCGTCGGCGATGGCGAGTTCGGTCATGATGAGGCGGTCTTGGGCGGGGGCGCGGGACGGGTCTTTGTGGTAGGGGTCGCCTGCGGGCAGGAAGACGACGGTGTCGAGTCCGATTTCGTCGGCGAAGGCGCGGGCGATGTGGAGGTGGCCGTTGTGGATGGGGTCGAAGGTGCCGCCGAAAAGTCCGATGTTTTTCATGGGTGTCCTTGGGTGTGGGGTGCGCTCTGTTTGGGTTTCAGACGACCTGTCGGGTTTATGGGTTGTCGGGGTCGTCTGAAAGGCTTTTTGCCTCGGGGCTGCCGTCGACAACCAGGGTGAGTTTGCCGGTGGTCGGATGGATGACGAGTCCGTGGACGGCGATGTCGGCGGGCATAAGCGGGTGGTTGCGGATGACTTTGACGGTGTGGCGGACGCTGTCTTCTACGTTGTCGAAACCGGTCAGCCAGTCGTCGAGGTCTATGCCGGCGTTGCGCAGGGTTTCGATGCGGTCGTCGGGAATGTCGCTTTCGTGTACTTTTTCAAGGAAACCGGCGGCGTTCAGCCCCTTCATGCCACAGTCGTGGTGGGCGATGACCATGATTTCTTTGACTTTGAGTTCGAACACGGCGACCAAAAGGCTGCGCATGACGGAACCCCAAGGATGGGTAACGACTGCGCCGGCGTTTTTGATGAGCTTGGCGTCGCCGTTTTTCAGTCCGAGCGCGTCGGGCAGCAGCTCGATGATGCGTGCGTCCATGCAGGACAGGATGGCCAGTTCGCGGCCAGGATATTTGTCAGTGAAATATTTTTCGTATTCGCCCGATTCGACAAAATTTTGGTTATAGGCGAGAATTTCGCTCAATTCGCTCATGGTGTTGGACCTCCGACAGAATGGGACGATTATAGCGGTTTTCGGGCGGTTTGGCTTTGCAGCGTGCGCTGCCTGATTGCGGGCGGGACTGGTTGCAAATTGAAGCGGAGCAGATACAATCCGCTTTATGATTATGTATTGATTGGATTGAGGAACAGCCATGTCTTCGCGCCCTTGTTTTTCCGAAACGCTCGACCGCCGCACCCACGACGCGCTCTACGATTGGGCGCGGGCAAGTTACGGTGTGTCGGACGACTGGAACACGCTCTATCTGAACGGGCTGGCTTTGGGTCGTCTGAATCCGCTTTGGCGCGAACGGATCAAACAAGACTGGCAGGAAGGGCTTTCTGAAATTTCAGACGACCTCTGCCTGCAAACGGACAACTGGCTGGCGATGGGCGACAGTTTGCAGCACTTAGCGCACGAATGGAAAAGCCTCGGATTGCTGCACGGCTGGCGCGACGAAAAGTTTGACGTGTGCGACGACGCGGGCAAGGTTCTCTTTGCGTTGGAACGCGCCGCCTTCCGCCCGTTCGGACTCATGAGCCAAGCCGTCCACCTCAACGGACTGGTGCAAACCGACGGCTGCTGGCATTTTTGGATAGGCCGCCGCAGCCCGCACAAAGCCGTCGATCCCGACAAACTCGACAACCTCGTCGGCGGCGGCATTGCCAGCGGCGAAACCCCGTTTGAAGCCGTCTGCCGCGAAAGCGAAGAAGAAGCCGGACTGATGCCGCCCGCCCTAGCCGCCCTCCGCCCCGCCGCCCGAATCCACAGTCTGCGCCCCGTATCGCGCGGCATCCACAACGAAATCCTGCACATCTTCGACATCGTCCTGCCCGAATCCGTCCGCCCCGAAAACCAAGACGGCGAAGTCGCAGGGTTTGAATTAATGAACGTTTCGCAACTCGTCGAAACCATGTTGTCCCAAACCATGATGCACGATGCCCAGCTCGTTACCCTAGAAGCCCTCAAACGCTACGGCGCGCTCGACAGGCAGCATCCGCTAAGCCTTTGGCTGGACAGCCTTTGCCGCTGAACGCCGAAAAATAAAACAGTACAAAACCATTAACGCCCCGCCGTTTTCCTTTCCCGATTCCCCAAAAGGTCGTCTGAAACCCATGCTCCGACTTACCGACATCTGCAAACGCTTCGACAGCAAAACCGTCGCCGACCGCATCAGCCTGACCGTGTCCGCAGGCGAAACCCTTGCCGTCCTCGGACGCTCCGGCTGCGGCAAATCCACCCTGCTCAAAATCATCGCAGGCATCGTCAAACCCGACAGCGGCGAAGTTTGGCTGGACGGGCAGGACATCACCGCCGTCCCGCCCGAAAAACGCAACGTCTCGCTGATGTTTCAAGACTACGCCCTGTTCCCGCACCTGACCGCCCAAGAAAACGTCGGTTTCGGACTCAAAATGCGCCGCCTGCCCAAAGCCGAAATCGAAGCACAAACCATGCAGGCGCTGCGCGACATCGGTTTGGAAAACGAAGCCCGCCGCAAACCCGGCAGCCTCTCCGGCGGCGAACAGCAACGCCTCGCCCTTGCCCGCGCCCTGATTATCAAACCGTCCCTGCTCCTCTTGGACGAAGCCTTCTCCAGCCTCGACACCCACCTGCGCCACACCCTCTACCGCCTGACCGACGAGAGCATCCGCCGTCAAAACATCCCCGCCGTCCTCGTAACCCATTCCCCCGAAGAAGCCGCCGCGCTGGCAGACCATATCGCCCTCATGCACGAAGGGCGCATCCTCCAATACGGCACGCCCGCCGAACTTTTCCGCCGCCCCGCGAACGCCCAAGCCGCCCGCCTGCTCGGGCTGCCCAACACCGACGATGCGCGCCACATCCCGACACACGCCATCCGTCCCGACCCGCAAGGCACACCTTGCCGCATCCTGTCCCTCACCCCCTTGCCCGACAGCCTGCGCCTGACTTTCGCCCACCCCGAATACGGCGAACTGACTACCCTTCTGCCCGCCGGACAGCTACCCGCCGGCGATACCGTGCCGATACATATCGATAAAGGACAAATCGTCTGGTTTGAACCGTCGCGATGATGTTTTGTGTCCCGCCTTAATACGTTGCGTCCGAACATAGAAAAAGGTCGTCTGAAAATTTTCAGACGACCTTTTATATCAACACATCAAGGCGTTATCAAATATTGGTTTCCAGATAAACGACTTGGGTTTGCAGGTATTCTTCCAAACCGTGTTTGCCGTCCGCGCCGCCGATACCGGATTTTTTCCAACCGGCGTGGAAGCCCTGCATGGCTTCGAAGTTTTCGCGGTTGATGTAGGTTTCGCCGAATTGCAGGCGGCGGGTAACGTAGAAGGCTTCGTTCAGGTTGGTGGTGTACACGGAGCTGGTCAGACCGAATTCGCAGTCGTTTGCCAAGGCGATGACTTGGTCGAGCGTGTCGAAAGTGGCAACTGGCAGGACGGGACCGAAGGTTTCTTCCTTCATGATGTCCATGTTGTTGTCAGTGTCGGTCAGCAGGGTCGGCTCGAAGAAGTAGCCGCGTCCTTCAGCGCGTTTGCCGCCGCAGACCAGCGTCGCACCTTGTTTGACGGCGCGTTCCACTTTTTCGGCAACGGCTTTGACGGCGCGCTCTTCAATCAGCGGGCCCATTTCCAGCGCGCCTGCTTCCGCTTCGGCAGGGTTGCCGTAGCGCACGCCTTTCATGGCGGCGGTCATTTTTTCAATGAACGCGTCTTTCAGGCTGCTGTGGACATAGACGCGCTCGGCGCAGTTGCAGATTTGACCGGTGTTGCCGACGCGCGAAGCCAAGATGGATTTCACTGCCAAGTCCAAATCCGCATCTTTCAAAACGATGGCGGGCGCTTTGCCACCGAGTTCCAGCGAGACTTTGGTGATGTTGGCGGAAGCGGCTTCCATCACTTGGCGGCCTGCTTCGACGGAGCCGGTCAGGCTGACCATATCGACTTGCGGATGGGCGGACAAGGCATTGCCGATTTCCGCGCCGGGACCGTTCACCACGTTGAACACGCCTGCGGGCAGTCCGACCGCATCGACGATTTCGGCGAAAATGTGGCAGTTGATCGGGGTCACGCTGCTGGGTTTGACGACGATGGTGTTGCCCGTTACCAAGGCGGGGCCCATTTTGCGGGCAATCAGGAAGAAGGGGAAGTTCCACGGCAGGATGCCTGCCACGACGCCCAGCGGACGTTTGAACAATAAAATATTTTCGCGCGGGCGGTCGCTTTGGATGATTTCGCCTTCATAACGGCGCGCCCATTCGGCTTGGTAGTCGAGATAGTCGGCAGTGAACATGACTTCTATGCGTGCCAAGTCTTTGGTTTTACCGCCTTCGGCAACGATGGTGTCGGTCAGCTCGTCGGCGCGTTCGCGTATGCCTTGGGCGATTTTGCGCAAATACGCGCCGCGTTCGACCGCAGGCAGCCGCTCCCATGCCGGTTGCGCTGCACGCGCCGCCGCTACGGCGCGGTCAACGTCCGCTTTGCCGCCTTTAGGTTCGCGGGCGATGGCCTCTTCAGTGGACGGGTTCAATACATCGCGCCATTCGCCGTTGAAATCGTTTTCAAAGCGTCCGTTGATGTACATGGCCAATTGTTTCATTTCAAGTTCTCCTGTTGTTGTAGTCGTGTGTAGTCAGTGTATGCTTTTTATGCCGCCGCTGCAATGAAAATGCTGTTTGAGAATGCAAATTTAATAATATGGACGTTTGTTTTCAGACGACCTTTTGCTTTTTTATGTGCAAGGCTGTAAGGTTTGGGCATTCCCAACGTCTAATCATACAAACCGTCCACACAGGAAACATGAGAGATGAAACCCCGTACCTTCTTTTCCCTTTGCGCCAAGTTCGGCTGTCTGTTTGCGCTGGGTGCCTGTTCGCCCAAAATCGCCGATGCCGAAGCCGCGACCGTGCCGCACACTTTGTCCACTTTGAAAACTGCGGACAACCGCCCCGCCGATATTTATTTGAAAAAAGACAAACCCACCCTGATTAAATTCTGGGCGAGCTGGTGTCCTTTGTGTCTGTCCGAATTGGGACAAACCGAAAAATGGGCGCAGGATAAGCGGTTCAGCTCCGCCAACCTGATTACCGTCGCGTCTCCGGGCTTTTTGCACGAGAAAAAGGACGGCGACTTCCAAAAATGGTATGCCGGTTTGAACTATCCCAAGCTGCCCGTCGTTACCGACAACGGCGGCACTATCGCCCAAAGCCTGAATATCGGCGTTTATCCCTCGTGGGCATTGCTCGGTAAAAACGGCGACGTGCAGCGCATCGTCAAAGGCAGCATCAACGAAGCGCAGGCATTGGCGTTAATCCGCGATCCGAATGCCGATTTAGGCCGTCTGAAAAATTCGTTCTACAAACCCGACACACAGAAAAAGGATTCAAAAATCATGAACACGCGCACCATCTATCTTGCCGGCGGCTGCTTCTGGGGCTTGGAAGCCTATTTCCAACGCATAGACGGCGTGGTGGACGCCGTATCCGGCTACGCCAACGGCAAAACGAAAAACCCGAGCTACGAAGACGTATCCTACCGCAACACGGGCCATGCCGAGACCGTCAAAGTCACCTACGATGCCGACAAACTCAGCCTCGACGACATCCTGCAATACTATTTCCGCGTCGTTGACCCGACCAGCCTCAACAAACAAGGCAACGACACCGGCACGCAATACCGCAGCGGCGTGTACTACACCGACCCCGCCGAAAAAGCCGTCATCGCCGCCGCCCTCAAACGCGAGCAGCAAAAATACCAACAGCCCCTCGTCGTCGAAAACGAGCCGCTGAAAAACTTCTACGACGCCGAGGAATACCATCAGGACTACCTGATTAAAAACCCCAACGGCTACTGCCACATCGATATCCGTAAAGCCGACGAACCGCTGCCGGGCAAAACCAAAGCCGCCCCGCAAGGCAAAGGCTTCGACGCGGCGACGTATAAAAAACCCAGCGATGCCGAACTCAAACGCATCCTGACCGAAGAGCAATACCAAGTTACCCAAAAAAGCGCGACCGAATATGCCTTCAGCCACGAATACGACCACTTGTTCAAACCCGGCATTTATGTGGACGTCGTCAGCGGCGAGCCCCTGTTCAGCTCTGCCGACAAATTCGATTCCGGCTGCGGCTGGCCAAGCTTCACCCGCCCAATTAACGCCGCCGCCGTTACCGAACACGACGATTTCAGCTACAACATGCGCCGCACCGAAGTGCGCAGCCATGCCGCCGATTCGCACTTGGGACACGTCTTCGCCGACGGCCCCAAAGACAAAGGCGGCCTGCGCTACTGCATCAACGGCGCAAGCCTGAAATTCATCCCACTGGAACAAATGGACGCGGCAGGCTACGGCGCGTTGAAAGGCAAAGTGAAATAAAGGCGCGATAACACGAAAGGTCGTCTGAAAACGGCGTGGTAAGTAATTCATACCCGACCCGCCGTTTTTCAGACGACCTTTTTACCGCCGCGATGCCTTGTTCTTTCCTCCGACAGACGGAAACGCGGATGGCTGAAGAATAAGGTTTGAAACGATACAGTGGATTAACTTTAAATCAGGACAAGGCGACGAAGCCGCAGACAGTACAGATAG
>CAUVJL010000118.1:0-8073 GCA_963552075.1 uncultured Neisseria sp. | reverse complement strand
TCTTTGAGCTAAGGCGAGGCAACGCCGTACTGGTTTAAAGTTAATCCACTATACACAGAAAACCGTGTATCCGTACAAACAAAAAGGTCGTCTGAAATTTTCAGACGACCTTTTGTCATTTGCTTTATTGGGGGATGTATTGTTTCAGCAGTTCGCGGAACTGCGCGCCGGTTTCTGGATGTTTCAAGCCGTAGGCGACGGTGGCTTCGAGATAACCCAGTTTGCTGCCGCAGTCGTAGCGTTTGCCGTCGAAGGCATGGGCGAGGACGAACTCGTGATCCAACAGGCGGGCAATGCCGTCGGTCAGTTGGATTTCGTTGCCCGCACCGCGCGGCAGGTTTTCCAGAAGGCTGAAAATGCGCGGGGTCAGGATGTAGCGGCCGACAACAGCAAGATTGGACGGCGCTTCTTCGGGTTTCGGTTTTTCGACGATATTGGTAATTCTTTGAAAGTTTTTCAGTTTTTCCACTTCAACAATGCCGTACGAGCCGGTTTGCGACGGATCGACGGTTTCCACGCCTAAAACGCTGTTGCCGCTTTGATTGTAGATATCGACCATTTGCTTCAGCGCGCCTTTGGGCGCGTCAATCAAGTCGTCGGCAAGAATAACGGCAAAGGGTTCGTCGCCCACTGCGGCACGGGCGCACAATACGGCGTGTCCCAAGCCTAAAGCTTCGGCCTGACGGATGTAAAGACAGGTAATGTTGGAAGGCAGAATGTCTTTGACGTGTTCCAGCAGTTTGTCTTTTTGACGCATTTCCAGCTCGGTTTCCAGCTCGTAGGCTTTGTCGAAATGGTCTTCGATGCTGCGTTTGTTGCGGCCGGTGATGAACACCATTTCGGTACAGCCAGCTTCTACTGCTTCTTCTACCGCATATTGAATCAACGGTTTGTCGACGATGGGCAGCATTTCTTTTGGGCTGGCTTTAGTAGCGGGCAGAAAGCGCGTACCCATACCGGCTACGGGGAAGACGGCTTTTTTGATCGGTTTCATTCAGTTTCCTTCTATTTGATTGTCGAATCGAGTATTCAGACGACCTCGGTTGTCTAGGTTTGACTTGGTTGCCACATTGTCGGCGGCAAAAAGGTAAGGCATTTAAAAGGCGTTCAACAGAATTAGAGTGTTCATTCCCCGATAAGTTGCCAAATTGATTGAGAACAGAATCAACGATTTGGACAGTCGGGAAATTGGCTCGGTCATATTCTTGAGTATCTTTAATAAATGCTTAATCCAGCATTGCCAGAAGCTCTTCTTCACTCAATACCGCCACACCCAAGGCGTTGGCTTTTTCCAGCTTGCTGCCGGCGGCCTCTCCGGCGACGACGTAGTCGGTTTTTTTGGACACGCTGCCGGAAACTTTGCCGCCTGCGGCTTCGATCAAAGCTTGGGCTTGGTCGCGTTTGAGGGTGGGCAGGGTGCCGGTTAACACAAAGGTTTTGCCTGCTACGGCTTCGTTTAGGTCGTCTGAAAACGCTTCGTCTTGGTTTTCAGACGACGTTTGTGCGAAGAAGGTTTTCAGGTTTTCGAGCAGGGCGGCGTTTTGTGGTTCGCTGCGCCATGTTTGCCAGTCGGCGGGGAGGGCTTTGTCGGTTTGCAGGCCCTCTATGCTTTTGCCGGCGAGTTCCCATAAGGCTTGGGCTTTGTTTTCGCTGATTTTGAAACCGGGCAGGCGGGCAATCCAGCGTTGCGGTTCGGCGTGGCGGGCGGGCGGGATGGTAACGGCTTGGGTTTGCGGGGCAACGCCTGCGGCGAGCAGCTCGTCTATCATCGCCTGCTGCGCGTCTTGGGCGAAGAAGTGGGCGATGGAGCGGGCGACGACGGTACCGATGTCGGGCAGGCAGGCAAGGATGGGTTCGGGTGCGCGGCGGACGTGTTCCAGCGAGCCGAATGCCTGCGCCAGCGTTTTGGCGGTGCGTTCGCCGACGTGGCGGATGCCGAGCGCGAACAGGAAGCGGGCGAGTTCGGGCGTTTTGCTGGCTTCTATGCCTGCAAGGATGTTTTCCGCCCACTTGGTCGGCTGTTTTTTGCTGTTTGGGGTGTTGGATTCAGACAGGTCGCCTGAAACCGTTTCTGCGTCGCCGTTTTCGTTTTCAGACGACGCTTTATCCGCCGCTTCCTTCATTTTTTGCAAGGTCGGGATGTCGAGGCGGTAGAGGTCGGCGAAGTGGCGGACGAGGTCTTGGGCGACAAGTTGCTCGATTTGTTTTTGACCGAGTCCGTCGATGTCCATCGCTTTGCGTGAGGCGAAGTGGATTAAGCCTTGCGCGCGTTGCGCCTGACAAAGCATACCTCCGCTGCATCGGGCGACGGCTTCGCCTTCTTCGCGTTCGATTTCGCTGCGGCAGATGGGGCAATGGGTCGGCAGGCGGTAGGGCTTATGGAGCGGAACGGATTGGGTTTGGTTGGCGGACGGTGTTTCGGCGAACAGGTCGTCTTGTTGATGCTTGAGGTCGTCTGAAACGGCAACGGCGGTTTCCTGCATCGGGCGGCGTTCGAAAATCACGCGCACGACTTCGGGAATCACGTCTCCGGCGCGGCGCACGACGACGGTATCGCCGACGCGCACGTCTTTGCGCGATACTTCGTCCTGATTGTGCAGGGTAGCGTTGGTGACGGTTACGCCACCAACGAATACGGGTTGCAGGCGGGCGACGGGGGTAACGGCGCCGGTGCGCCCGATTTGTACGTCTATGGCTTCGACGACGGTCAGGGCTTCTTCGGCGGGGAATTTGTGGGCAATCGCCCAGCGCGGCGCGCGGGAGATGAAGCCGAGTTCGCGTTGTTGCACCAAGCTGTTGACTTTGACCACCATGCCGTCGATTTCGTAGGGTAGGGAGGGGCGTTTTTGCTGCATTTGTTCGTAAAACGCCAATACTTCGTCGATATTTTTGAAACAGCCGAAATTGTCGTTAGGCAGGCTGAAGCCGAGTTCTCGGAAATAGGCGAGTTCTTGGATATGTTCTTCGGCTGTGAAACCGCCTTGCTGGCGGGCGATTGAGTAGGGGAAAAAGTGCAGTTTGCGTTGCGCGGTGATGCGCGAATCGAGTTGGCGCAGGCTGCCGGCGGCGGCGTTGCGCGGATTGGCAAAGGGTTTTTGCCCGTTTTCGGCTTGACGTTTATTGAGCGCGGCGAAATCGGCTTTGAGCATCAGCACTTCGCCGCGCACTTCGATGAGTTCGGGCGGATTATCGCCGTGCAGCCGCAGGGGGATGTTGGCGACGGTTTTGACGTTTTGGGTAACGTCTTCGCCGGTCGTGCCGTCGCCGCGCGTCGCCGCCTGCACCAATACGCCGTCGCGGTAGAGCAGGCTGATGGCGAGGCCGTCGAATTTGGGTTCGATAACGTATTCGGGATTGCCACCGTCCAAACCGTCGCGCACGCGTTGGTCGAAAGCGTACATTTCGGCATGGTCGAACACGCCGTTTTCATCTTGCGGGGAAAAGGCATTGGTCAGCGACAGCATCGGTACTTCGTGGCGCACTTCGGCAAATCCCGCCAAAGGCTCGCCGCCGACGCGCTGGGTCGGGCTGTCGGGCAGCTTGAGCTCGGGATGGTTTCGTTCCAACGCTTCGAGTTCGCGGAATAATTTGTCGTATTCGGCATCGGGTACGCTGGGCGCGTCGAGGGTGTAGTATTCGTAGGCGTAGCGGTTGAGGAGATCGGTAAGGTGGCGGATGTGTTGTGCGGTCGGATTCATGGAGGAAGGTTTTCAGACGACCTCTGCCTAATATCGGGTGAAACGGTCAAAGGTCGTCTGAAAAAGGATAGGTTGAAAACAGTTGAATTTTACCCGAAAAAAAGCGGATATGCCGTAACGACATATCCGCTTTGATTACATTCGATTTTAGGAGAACAGGCGCAGGGCTTGTTTACTGCCGGGTTTGATGCCAACTTTGAGCATTTCTTCCTGACGTGCCAAGACGTAATTGCGAATGTCTTTGAGCCATTGGGTAGAAACTTCTTCCATTTTGTCGTTGACCAAATCCAAGCCCAACTGACCGGAGAGGCGTACCGCCAAGTCCATGAAGAGGTCGAAGGTTTTTTCGCCGGCGGGCGCATGCGGGATGTCGAGCAGCATGCTGAAGCCTTTGTAGGACTGGTTGTCCAACAGGGCGTTGGTAAACGCGTCGCCTGTGAGGCTGTGGATGGCAAACATCGGGCTGCCGGTTTGTCCGGTGTAGTGGAATGCGCCATCTTCGCCCAATACGAAGCCGAGGTTTTCAACAGAAGCGCGCAGTTCGACGCCGCTGATGTTGCTGTGTGAAACCAAGTGGATGGCGATGGTTTGATCGACGCGGGCGCAGAAGGTATCCAATGCCTGCGCGACTTCGGTAAACGCTGCCAAATCGGTGTGGAGGACTTTGCCGCCCATCAGTTGGGCGAAGGTGTCAACCTGTTGGTTGAACTGTTGCAATTCTTCTTGGGTTGCCAAACCGTTGCGGCTGACTGCTTGCAGACCGACGACGAAACCTTGGTAATACACGCTCGGAATCGGTTCGGCAACTTGGAAGCGGTCGTCCATGGTGCAGCCGATGATTTGGAAACGGTGGCGGTTGGACAGACGGGGCAGGGCGTGCAGCTCTTGCGCTTCGGAGAGGGCGATGTAGGCGAGGTAGTCGAAGCGCGGGTCAAACCACGGCAATTCGACTTGAGACAATTCGTCCAAGCTGACCAAAGGCTGGTTGGCGGCGGAAGGCAGGTTGACCGGCTCGTCGCTGGCGGCTTGGGTGGTGATTTCGTTGTTCAGGCCGATGACGGTATGCTGTACCGGCTCGTCGGTAAAGTCGTCTTCAATCGCCAACTCGACATCGGTTTTGATGGTGGAAGGTTTGGCGAGTTTGGCTTTGGCGGCGAAGATTTCGTCTTGTTCTTGCAGGTTGCGCAGTGCGGCTTCTTGGGCTTTGTTCGCTTTTTTGACGAACAGACCTTTGCCGCCGGATTCTTTACCGTCGCGCACATGGCTGGTTTTACTGTTCAGGAGCGCGTCTTTGTCGGAGTGGCCGAACTGCTCGCGCACCTGTTTGCGGTATTGGTTTTCTTGGTACATATTGTAGGCAATGACGGCAAGGATGACTGCCAAGCCTAAGACGATGAAAATCATGGGTAATCACTTTTTGTAAGAGCGGCATCCCGTCTTCGTTGCCCGGGGCGGTTTGCCTTTGGGCGCATGCGGAATCGTATTGCCGCGAGTAAGTTCGTCGGAGTCGGACACGGATTGTCCCGTATGAACATTCAATTATAACGAAAATAAACTTTTCTGACAGCAAATGCCGTAAATGATAGCCCAAAATGAGGCTGGGTCGTCTGAAAAATGCTATATGGCATTTTTGAGCGATTAACGGACAACCGGGAAACCTGCTGCCTGCAATCTTTGCCAGTCGAAAAAGTGGCCGGGGTCGGTTTTGCGGTCGGGAGCGATGTCCTGATGACCGGTAACAGCGGTGATGGGGTAATGCCCGACCAACGCGTGCAGCAGGGTTTCCAGCGTTTGATATTGCGCCTCGGCAAACGGCTCGAAATCGCAGCCTTCCAATTCGATACCGACCGAAAACGCGTTGCACTTTTCACGTCTGCGAAACGACGACACGCCCGCGTGGTACGCCATATCGTCGCAAGAAACGAACTGCACCGCCTCGCCCTCGCGGGTAATCAGAAAATGGCTGGAAACGCGCAAGGTGTGGATGACGCTGAAAAACGGATGTTCGTTGGGGTCGATGCGGTTGGTAAACAGCTTTTCCACCGCGCCCGTCCCATATTCGAAAGGCGGCAGCGAAATATTGTGTAAAACCACCAGCGACACGGCTTCTGATTCTGCACGCGGCTCGAAGTTCGGCGAAAACGCGCGGCGCGCAGGCTGCCACCAGCCTTGTTGCCAGCCAATGTCTTGGCATTCGGACGGAAGATTCATATTCAGACGACCCTTTATTTCAGACGACCACTGAGGCGGAAAAAACGTACGCCGGGCGGGCGCGCAGGGAAGAAGGCGCGCATTTCGGTTATACTGTCGCACGACGTTCACAAATCAAAAATCCTACCATGCTGAAAAAAATGTTGAAATGGTTTGCGGTATTTTTTGTTGCCGTTGCCGCCGTGTTCGCCGCCTTGCTGTTTGTTCCCAAAGACAACGGCAAAGCATACCGCATCAAAATTGCCAAAAACCAAGGCATTTCTTCCGTCAGCCGTACGCTTGCCGAAGACGGAGTCGTTTACAACCGCCATGTGCTGGTCGCAGCCGCCTACCTGATAGGCGCACACAACAAACTCAACGCCGGCTCGTACCGCCTTCCTTCCAACATTTCCGCCTGGGGTATTTTGCAGAAAATCCGCAACGGCAGACCCGATGCTGTTACCGTTCAAATCGTCGAAGGTTCGCGTTTTGCCACCATGCGTAAAATCATCGATAACACCCCCGACATCGAACACAAAACACGCGGCTGGAGCGATGCGGAACTCATGCAGGCGATTGCCCCCGACGCGCTCAGCAGCAATCCCGAAGGCCAGTTCTTCCCCGACAGCTACGAAATCGACGCAGGCAGCAGCGATTTGCAAATCTACCAAACCGCTTATCAAACCATGCAACGTCGTCTGAACGACGCTTGGGAAGATCGCCAAAGCGGATTGCCCTACAAAAATCCGTATGAAATGCTGATTATGGCGAGCCTGATTGAAAAAGAAACCGCCCACGAAGACGACCGCGCCCATGTTGCTTCCGTATTCGTCAACCGCCTCAACATCGGCATGCGCCTGCAGACTGACCCGACCGTGATTTACGGCATGGGCAGCGCGTACAAAGGCAAAATCCGCAAAGCCGACCTCCAGCGCGATACGCCGTATAACACCTACACCCGCAGCGGCTTAACCCCGACCCCCATCGCCCTGCCGAGCAAAGCCGCCCTTGATGCCGCCGCGCATCCGTCGAATGAAAAATACCTCTATTTCGTCTCCAAAATGGACGGCACCGGCTTGAGCCAGTTCAGCCATAATCTGGAAGAACACAACGCCGCCGTACGCAAATATATTTTGAAGAAATAGGTTGAACTGAGCTTCAAAAGCATAAAGGTCGTCTGAAAATCTGTAAAACCGGTTTTCAGACGACCTTTTGTCTCAGGATAATTTAGAACAGATTATTCCTGTTTATCTTTATCAAGTTATTTTATTTTCATTGCTACTGCAAAATAAGAAGCGGTCTGAAAACCTATTTGGTTTACAGACCGCTTTTATTATTTATACCTTATCGGGTAGGCGGTTTGGCGTATCCGTCATCGGCGGGAAAGGCTTGAGGTTCATTTCTGCTGCGGTTTGGGTCGTACAGTTCGAAAATTGCAGTGCCGATTACACCCGTATTGCGGATGGAGCCATTATCCGAGTTGGCGGCATAAGAGTCGTGGGGGCTGCTGAAGACAAACGACGCCACCGCGCTGCTACTTTTGCGGAAACCTTCGATTTCTAAAGAATCATGAGGATACAAGACATAACCGTCGGCGTATTTGCTGGCCGATTTGCCTGAAATCACATCCAAACCATCAACGCTGGCTACGATTTCCAAGGTTTTGTTGCTGTTGTTTTGATAGACCAAACGGTATGCCTGTCCGTCTGTACCGCGCAGATAGTAGTTGCCTTTGTCACGGAATATCGGCAGCAGGCTGCCATCGTCACCGCGTACAGACAATTCCACTTTGCCTGAAGCTAAAGCAATCGAATTGACGCTGCGGCCGCGATAATCTTTGGAAGAGTAGTTTAATACACTTTGCGCCAAAGGTTCCTGGCTGACACGGCGCAAATCTACAGAATGAACAGGAGATTCCACCTCATCGCCCCAACCCGTTCCTAATTTCTCTGCCGCTTGCGCACTTTGGCTTGGTACGGCTGAATTGGTGGCAGCCGGTGCTTCAACTGCTTGATGTGATTGTGAACAGGCTGCTAAAACGGCAGCCAGCAACACCGGCAGCCATAATTTAAATTTCATTTGAGGCATAATCGCTCCTACGATAAATTGGATGATGGATAAACAACCTGAAATTATAGTGGATTAACTTTAAACCAGTACGGCGTTGCCTCGCCTTAGCTCAAAG
>CAUVJL010000117.1:0-8267 GCA_963552075.1 uncultured Neisseria sp. | reverse complement strand
TTTGAGCTAAGGCGAGGCAACGCCGTACTGGTTTAAAGTTAATCCACTATAAAAATCCGATGCGGTAGGGAGTCTGCCAATGCCTGATATATTATAGTGCAAACTTCGCAGCGATACCGATTATCTGAAAATAATTTTGTTTGTTTGATTTTTATCCGGGTAGGGACAGCTTAGAGATATACTATCCGATGGTTTTCAGACGACCTCTTATACAGATTGGGGTCGTCTGAAAAAATGAATATGGTAAGGAATGTTGCGTATATTCACGGAGTATGTAGTTGATGTGGAAAAAATGGTGGTCGATAGTATTGGCAGTATTGGTAATAGGTATTGTCGGGCGCAGCTATTATGTGATGCATGCTCAAGCACAGGATATCAAACATGCTTGGGTAGAAGTGATGAAGCAATACGGTCAGCGTTCGGCATTGGTGTCCGATTTATCGAATGTCGTTAAGACGTATGCCGGCCCTGAAGAGGATATTTTGTTCAAGTTGTCTGACGTTCAAAGTCGGGCGGTCCGTATGAATCTGAATTTGGAGGAGGCTGCCAACCCGGCGAAATTGAAGCGTTTTCAGGAGGTTCAGGGAGAATTGAGCGGAATTTTGACACAAATGACGCTGATTTCAGACCATTATCCGCTTTTGGCGGAAAGCTTGGATTATCAGCGTCTGACTACGCGTCTTGAAGAGGCGGAAAACCGGATTAATCAAGCAAGGAATAACTATATTCAGGCTGTCCGCACCTATAACGCTACGTTGAGGCGTTTCCCGCAAAGTATGACCGCGAAACTTTTCGGGCAGTATGTAAGGGCAAATTTCAGTATTGAGAATG
This sequence comes from uncultured Neisseria sp., assembly GCA_963552075.1. GTDB lineage: Bacteria > Pseudomonadota > Gammaproteobacteria > Burkholderiales > Neisseriaceae > Neisseria. The sequence goes on along the minus strand of CAUVJL010000117.1, from coordinate 7,436 downwards.
AGCGTGAAATTTCCAATGCGCAACGGGTGCAATTTTGACACGGTTTAGCAGCCAATGGATTTGAGTGCTACCCAAAAGGGTCGTCTGAAAAACGTATTTTCAGACGACCCTTTTGTCATTTTGCAACGGATTGTTATACGGTAATCAAGATTGATATAGTTCGGTGATTTATCTGTTTGTTTTGTAAGATGAAAATTGAAGTGTAAAAAAGTTTAAATTATATTCGTATGTCAAAATAAATGATAATGCAATAAAACCTTGATGGGTAAGGATGGGAGGGAGATTTTCAATTGAATGAGAAATGAGCGGGATTGAGTAAAAACTAGCAATTCTTAAAAAACTATTGAAATATATGAATAATATTTTTATGGCGTATTGTATTTTCATTTGGTTAAAATAATCATGATATTGCATCATGATGAAAATAACAGGGTCGGTTTCCAATGTAATATTGTTCATTATCATGGAAAAATAAATTTCCATTTATCCAAAATTTTTACCGTTAGCGACGAGAATGTAAGTTTTCTGCGAAATATCACTAAAATAACAATGTAGGCAGTTTGGCTGGTCTGTATTTTTGTCAAAAGGCCTATGCTTCTTAATTATATTCTGGGAGTGATTTATTATGACTTATCATTATGGCGGCTACTCATCCAAAGGCCACTTCAACGCATATTGCCCTCCGGTCAAACCGTACAATCCTTACTGCCCACCGAGCCATGGCGGTTTCGGTTACAAAGGCGGTTTCCATAACTACGGTTCTTCACACGGCTTCAAAATGCCTCACGGCAAATTCGGTCATGGCGCCTACTGCCCTCCGCCGAAACCTGCGTACAAATGCATCATCATCGATTTCAACTGCAACCCGGGTAAACCTTATTACCCTAAACCGGCTCCAAAACCGGTTCCTCCGAAGCATGTTGATCCTTACTGCCCACCGGTTGAGCCAAAACCACAACCTCAACCCCACCCACAACCCCAACCTAAGCCGCAGCCACAACCTCAGCCGCAGCCTAAACCTCAACCGCAGCCGCAACCTAAACCACAACCAAAACCGCAGCCTAAACCTAACGACAAAGACTGCAAAGATTGCGTTGATGACCAAAACCAACAAAATACTTACGGCCATGACGACAAAAATCCGGGTAACATCATCCATGTCGATGGTTCAACCAAAGATAAAGACGGTCTGACCAAAACCGTAGGTACTGATAAGAAAGATACCATTTACGGTACAGGCGGTGATGACGTTATCTACGGTGGCGACGGTGCTGACGTGATTTACGGTGGTGACGGTAACGACACTCTGCAAGGTGACAACAACGGTGATTCCCTGTACGGTCAAGGTGGTAAAGACTACCTGCAAGGCGGTGACGGCAATGACTACCTGAACGGTGGTGCTGACGCTGACATCATGCGCGGTGGCGACGGTAACGACGTTTACTTTGTTGACCACAAAGGCGACCAAGTTATCGAGTACGGTAATGCCAGCGGCGGTATCGATACCGTTCGCAGCGTAATCGACTACACCCTCACCGACAACGTTGAACACCTGTTCTTGCAAGGTTCCGGCAACCTCAACGGTACTGGTAACGCTCTGAACAACGACATCAACGGTAACTCCGGCAACAACCACCTGTACGGCTTGGCAGGCGATGACTGCCTGGTGGGTAAAGACGGTAACGACTACCTCGACGGCGGCATCGGCAACGATGTCCTGATCGGCGGTACCGGCGACGATACCTACTTCTTCGATAAAGGTTACGGTCGCGACACCATCCAAGACGAAAGCGGTAACGATACCCTGCAATTCGGCAAAGGTATTTCTGCTTCCGACGTGTTGTTGAGCAAAACAGGCAACAGCCTGACCGTATCTGTCGGCGGCGGTGACACTGTTACCATTGACGACTGGTTCTCCGGTAACAACCATAAGATCGAAAACTTCAAGTTTGCCGATGGTAGCACTTACGAAGTAACCGGTCATGGCGATTACTACTCTCTGTCAGCTGTAAACAGCATCCAACAACAAACCCAAGTTCCTAGCATCTAATCTCTGATTAGCTATACTTAGGATTGATAAGGTCGTCTGAAAGCGTCTGCATCCGTGCAAAACGTTTTCAGACGACCTATTTTGTAAACAATCTGACCCAAAAATCCAAATTCGGATAAAATAATGGAATCCTGTTTAAACCGAGTCAGCGAAGGGAGAAACCTGAAATGTCCGAAATCAGCTTGAAAAAGATTTACTCCGGAAAAGTACGCGATTTATACGAAATCGACAGCAAACGCATGTTGATGGTCGCATCCGACCGACTGTCTGCATTTGACGTGATTTTAGACAATCCGATTCCGGGTAAAGGAGAAATTCTGACGCAGATTTCCAATTTCTGGTTTCAAAAACTGGCGCATATCATGCCCAATCATTTTACCGGCGATACGGTTTATGACGTGTTGCCTGAACGTGAAGCCAAAGCCATCGAGAAACGCGCGGTTGTCGCCAAGAAACTGACTCCTGTCAAAGTAGAGGCGATTGTGCGTGGTTATTTGGCGGGCAGCGGGTGGAAAGATTACCAAAAAAACGGTTCTGTCTGCGGCATCAAACTTCCCGAAGGGATGAAAGAAGCGCAGCAGCTTCCGGAAGTGATTTTTACCCCGTCCACCAAGGCTGCCGTCGGCGATCATGATGAAAACATCAGTTTTGAAGAATGCGAACGCATTATCGGTAAAGAGCTGGCGGCTGAAGTGCGCGCTAAAGCCATTCTGCTTTATACGGAAGCCGCAGAATATGCAAAATCACGCGGTATCATCATATGCGATACCAAATTTGAATTCGGGCTGGATGAAAACGGTACGTTAACCCTGATGGATGAAGTACTGACGCCCGACTCAAGCCGCTTTTGGCCGGCTGATCAATATCAAGTCGGCACTAATCCGCCGTCTTTTGACAAGCAATTTGTTCGAGATTGGTTGGAGCAAAGCGGTTGGAACAAAAAAGCTCCGGCACCGGACGTCCCTAGCGATGTTATTCAGAAAACAGTTGATAAATATCGGGAAGCATTAAATTTATTGACGGAATAATATAGTGGATTAAATTTAAATCAGGACAAGGCGACGAAGCCGCAGACAGTACAGATAGTACGGAACCGATTCACTTGGTGCTTCAGCACCTTAGAGAATCGTTCTCTTTGAGCTAAGGCGAGGCAACGCCGTACTGGTTTAAAGTTAATCCACTATATAAAGGCGGACTGGCTGTGGCAAATCAGGTCAGTCCGTTTTTATTTTCCGATTAAAGAATAAAATCATAAATTTACAAAAATCCTCTGTTCATCAACGGATAAAGCATTTATGATGTCCTCCATAGCATCTCACAATAACTGTACTATATTTTATTTGAAAAAATAAATGGTATAGATAGGGCATCCGGTTTATAGAACCGGGAATAATCCAAATAATAGAAAAAGAAAGGAAATAATGATGCAACATCGTAGACGATTGGCTATCTTTCAAGCCGCAAAACGTGCTTCGTTCACTGGAAAACCAGTTGCACCGACTACACCGAAAGCACGCTAAGGAATAATGTTGAAATTCCTCACAATATCTAAGACCGCCCGTTTCTCGGACGGTCTTTAGTTTTTTGTACTGTTTCAAATGCGCCGCAATATAGTGGATTAAATTTAAATCAGGACAAGGCGATGAAGCCGCAGACAGTACAGATAGTACGGAACCGATTCACTTGGTGCTTCAGCACCTTAGAGAATCGTTCTCTTTGAGCTAAGGCGAGGCAACGCCGTACCGGTTTAAAGTTAATCAAAAAGGTCGTCTGAAAACCTTTAAATACAGGTTTTCAGACGACCTTTTATGTTTACGGTTTTACCGTAATACTTTTACAGCTTTGCCAATGCCTGATTGAATGTTTCACTCGGGCGCATGGCTTGGGCGGCTTTTGCAGCGTCAGGGGCGTAGTAGCCGCCGATGTCGGCTGCTTTGCCTTGTGCGGCGGAAAGCTCGGCAACGATTTTCGCTTCGTCGGCGGTCAGGGTTTCTGCCAACGGCGCAAACGCTGCTTTCAATTCCGCGTCTTTATCCTGCGCTGCCAGTTCTTGCGCCCAGTAGAGGGTGAGGTAGAAATGGCTGCCGCGGTTGTCGAGTTCGCCTGCTTTGCGTTTGGGCGATTTGTCGTTCAACAGCAGTTTTTCGGTGGCTGCATCCAGCGTGTCGGCGAGGATTTGGGCTTTGGTGTTGCCGGTTTTTTGCGCCAGATGTTCAAACGATACGGCAAGCGCGAGGAATTCGCCCAGTGAGTCCCAGCGCAGGTGGTTTTCTTCGAGGAACTGTTGGACGTGTTTCGGTGCGGAGCCGCCCGCGCCGGTTTCAAACATACCGCCGCCGTTCATCAAAGGAACGATGGACAGCATTTTCGCGCTGGTGCCGAGTTCCAAAATCGGGAACAGGTCGGTCAGATAATCGCGCAGGACGTTGCCGGTTACAGAAATGGTGTCTTCGCCGTTTTTCAGACGACCCAGGCTGAACTTGGCGGCTTCTTCGGGCGCAAGGACGCGGATGTCGAGGCCGCCGGTATCCAGTTCGGCAAGGTAGGTTTTGACTTTGGCAAGCAGGCTTTTATCGTGCGGACGGTTCTCGTCGAGCCAGAACACGGCGGGCGTGTTGCTCAGGCGGGCGCGGTTGACGGCGAGTTGTACCCAGTCTTTGACGGGCGCGTCTTTAGTTTGGCACATACGCCAGATGTCGCCTGCTTCAACGTCGTGCTGCATCAGGACTTTGCCCGCCGCATCAATGACTTGAACTTGGCCGTCGGCTTTGATTTCGAAGGTTTTATTGTGCGAACCGTATTCTTCGGCTGCCTGCGCCATCAGGCCGACGTTGGGCACGGTACCCATGGTCGTCGGATCGAACGCACCGTGTTCGCGGCAGAAGTCGATGGTTGCTTGATAAACGCCTGCGTAGCTGCTGTCGGGAATCACGGCTTTAGTGTCTTGCGCTTTGCCGTTTTTGTCCCACATGCGGCCGGAATTGCGGATCATCGCGGGCATGGAAGCATCGACGATGACGTCGCTGGGAACGTGCAGGTTGGTGATGCCTTTGTCGGAATCGACCATCGCCAAATCAGGGTTGGCGGCGTAAACGGCGGCGATTTCAGCTTCAACGGCAGCGCGGGTGTCCGCATCCAGTTTGTCAAGATTGGCAAGCAGGTTGCCGAAGCCGTTGTTGACGTTGACGCCTGCGGCAGCCAGTTTGTCGCCGAATTTTTCAAATACAGGCGCGAAGAACACTTTGACGGCGTGTCCGAAGATAATCGGGTCGGACACTTTCATCATGGTGGCTTTCATGTGCAGCGAGAACAAGACACCTTTTGCTTTTGCGTCTTTTACTTGTTCGGCAAGGAAGGCGAGCAGGGCTTTTTTGCTCATCACGGTCGCGTCGATGATTTCGCCGGCTTTCAGGGCGACGGGCTCGCGCAGCTCTTTTTTGTTGCCTTGTTTGTCGGTGAACACGATGGATACGGAAGTCGCATCGGGTACGGTAACGGATTGTTCGTTATGGAAAAAGTCGCCGCTTTGCATGGTGGCAACGTGGGTTTTGGAGTCTTTGGTCCATGCGCCCATGCTGTGCGGATTTTTTTTCGCAAAGTTTTTCACTGCTTTGGGCGCGCGGCGGTCGGAGTTGCCTTCGCGCAAAACGGGGTTGACCGCGCTGCCTTTGATGCGGTCGTAACGTTCGCGCACGGCTTTTTCTTCGTCGGTTTGCGGATCGGCGGGATAGTCGGGGACGGCAAAGCCTTTTGCCTGCAATTCTTTAATCGCGGCGGTCAGTTGCGGTACGGACGCGCTGATGTTCGGCAGTTTGATCACGTTGGCGTCGGGCTGTTTCACCAGTTCGCCCAACTCGGCAAGCGCGTCGGGTACGCGCTGCGCTTCGGTCAGATATTCGGGGAACGCCGCCAGAATGCGGCCGGACAGGGAAATATCACTGGTTTTGACTTCGATACCGGCATGGCGGGTAAACGCCTGCACAATCGGCAGCAGGGATTGGGTCGCCAGCGCGGGGGCTTCGTCGGTATGGGTGTAGATAATGGTGGCTTTGCTAGTCATGGGATATTCTCTTGTAGGTTAGGTTTTTCTTTTCGAATGCGGCGCAAAAGCGCGCTGCGTGGCTATTATGGCATATTTCGGCAGGCTTGGGATATGGTTTTAATATGTTATCAATCAGTTTGCAAAAAGGCCGTCTGAAACGGCTTCGGTAGCGTTTTCAGACGACCTTTGGGGGGATTATAGGGAATATTTTTTCTTTAATGCACGGACGGCTTTCAATATTTCTGCATTGCTTTTCTTAACTCCTTCTTGAGCTTTATTTCGTTTTTCTAGAAAAGCCATTACATCCAATTGGTTTATTTCAGGGTTTTTTTCTCCGTCACCCATCAAGGTTTTTTGATGTTTTATCAAATATTCCAAGACATGACTTGCCAATATGTTGATTTCGACCCTCCGGTTAACCACTGCTTTAATTTCAGAATCGCGGAAATCAGCATCCAAAAACCTTCCGGTAACTTTTTTCCACTCAGCATCCAGCTTTTTTGCAGCTTCAAAAAATTCTGGAGAATGTGTCGAATTTTCTCCGGCTCGGTTAAATTCATCTTGTGCCGCCATCAATTCCGAATGAGACTGTAAAACGATTTCGAAAAATTTAACCAAATCCGCCCGTCCGTATGGCGATTTCACATTTGAAATAGGGATCGGCTCCAGCAGTTTCGGATCAGGCTCGGGAAAGTCGTTAATCATTTTGGCATACCCGGCTGGCAGCATGACCTTGCCTTTGGACGACTGCACCGCGACGCGTTTTCCAGCAACGGGTTTGGCAGCGGCGCTTACGCTGACAGTCAATGCGGATGCGGTCAGCAACACTGAAACGAAGCGGATGAAAGCAGTCATAAAGCTCCTTAAATATTGCGTTGATAATCTGTTAGTCCGACGGTGGTAAAAAAGGTTTCTTATTTTCAGACGACCTTGGAGAGGGAATCCAATTATTGGGTATTGATATAGCAAACTTAAAAATATTTTTATGAATAACGCGCCAAATCTGCTTAAACTCTCTTCAGATATCACAGATTAACCTACAGACTGCTGATAATTTATTTATTAGAAAAGACCACAAATTTTCCATTAGGATAGGAACCTTCATATCCACATGGAAAACCATTATTGAGATAAATTAGCCTCATTTTTTCAATAAATGGAGATGTTTTATTATGGGCAACGCATAATAAAAGTTTTAGCATATCTCCCTCCATATTATTAAAAAGGAGGGAGATTTCCGTACCAGCATCATAACCAACTTTTTTGGTTGCGCCACAAAAGTCCTTTGAATATAGTCAATTAAAATCAAAATAGGACAGTAGCGCATCGTCAAATCGGGCGTAA
>CAUVJL010000116.1:0-8329 GCA_963552075.1 uncultured Neisseria sp. | reverse complement strand
TTTTATGAGTGTCCAAGATTTGGGGGCCAGTTCAGTTTTCAGACGACCTTTTTTGCTGCATTATGTTGACTTTAAGCGCTGTCAACCGATTCAAACCAAACCCAGCTTTTTCAGCAGCGCGGTGCTGCCTGCGTCCACAAGCCTGAAGGTTTCGTCAAAGTCGCCGGTGTACCACGGGTCGGGGACGTGGCGGTAGCCGCTTTCGGGGATGAGGTCGGTGAGTTTGAAGATTTTGTCGGTGTGTTTGCCGAACATTTTTTCCAGTTCGACAAGGTTGTTGTCGTCCATGGCGATGATGAAGTCGAATTCATCGAAATCTTCGGAACGCACTTTGCTGCTGGTAAAACCTTGATGGTTGATGCCGTGGGCGGCGAGGGTTTTGCGCGTGCCTTGGTGCATGTTTTCGCCGTCGTGCCAGCCGGATGTGCCAGCGCTGTCGGTGCGGACGCGGTGGGCTACGCCTGCTTCGCGGGCGCGGTGGCGCAGGACGTATTCCGCCATGGGGGAGCGGCAGATGTTGCCGAGGCAGACGAAGAGTACGGAATGGTTTTTCATAGGCGGTTTAGGCGTGTTCGGAGAAGAATGGGTTGTGTCCGTCTAGGGACAGGGACTGCGCGTAGGTCGGCAGGTCGGCATTTTCCGGCAAAACGTCGTGCAGGATGCGGATATGCTCGACGCGGCATTCCGCCATCAGGTCGAGGAAGTTGTGTTGGATGACGGCGATGTTGTCGGAAGACGAAAGGTTCCACACGAACACTTGCGGGACGACTTCAAACGCGCTGTCGGTTGCGTTGAAGCCGAACAGAATCTGCCCGCCCGCCCTTGCAGCGATGACGACGCCGACGCGCGGACTCTGCATACGGATGGCGCGGATGGCGTTGGTGGCGAACACGTCCATCGCCATGCGTTGACGGGTGTGGCTGCCGTCGGTCAGGGCTTGGAGCGGGGTGTTCGGAGACAGCGGGTTGGTGAAGAGGGTAACGCCGGCGGCGGCAAGGCTTTCCTGCCAAACCTGCATCAGTGGCAGGCCTGCCTGTTGCAGGTTGACGCCCAAGGCGGTTTGCAGGTTTTTGTCGCCGTAGCCCAGCGCGTAAACGACGTGGACGGATTGTCCTTCGGGGCAAATTAGCGGTTTGTCTTCAAAGGTTTGCAGGAACGCGGCGGCGGATTCGCTGTTTTGTTTCGCGTTCCACCACTGTTCGGGCGTGATGCCGCTCAGGTCGTCTGAATGGGCGAGGAAGGGCAGCCATTGGGTGTTTTGCGTTAAAGCGCGCAAGAGGGGATAGTTGGACAGGCAGGCGGTCAGTGCCTCGGTAGGCAGCTTCAGAGGCAGCGATCGCTCCTGTTTGCAGCCGGCGACGATGACGACGGGCAGGGCAAACCATTGGGCTTCGTCGTCGTTTTCGGCGGATAACACTTGATTGATGCTCTGCATCAGCGCGTTGTAGGTCTCTACATCGGGCGCCATGGTCATAGCGACGGACAAGTTGACGTAGTAGTTTTGATGAAGCTGGCTGCGGATTTCGGTTTGCAACTGCCCCACAGCAATCTTGCGGGTTGCGGCGGTCGTGCCGTGTGCGAGTAGTGAGGCGTTTATCAGTAAATGGTTTTTAACCGGAGTCTGCGGATAAGGGCGTGTGTCGTGGAGGATGAAGGTATTCATATGGATATAAATCGGTGGTTGTCCGGACAGCTCGGATTATAACAATATCGGGATACGGATTGGGAAAAGGTCGTCTGAAAACGACGTTTCGGCAGCGTTCAAACAAATATCGCAAGCTGCCTCAAACCATTTTGACGTTTTCAGACGACCCTTTTTCTAATTTTCTTTTCTTTCTTCTTTTGCCCAGTGTTCCCTTACCCGCGCTTTGCCGTCCGCATCCAAACGCTGGTAAAGGTTGATAACTTCGTCGGCGGAGGCGGTGTTTTCCGGCTGCGCCGCGCCGAACAGGGAGCGCACAAAATCATCCGCCGGATGATTTTGAATATCCTGCGGCGTATCGACCTGCACCAGCCTGCCTTGGTGCATCACGCCGATGCGGCAAGCGAGTTTGGCGGCTTCGCTCATATCGTGGGTAACGAAAACGATGGTGGTGCCGAGTTTTTTGTGAATCAGGGAAACCGTTTCCTGAAGGGAAGCGCGGGCGAGCGGGTCGAGGGCGGAGAAGGGTTCGTCCATCAACAAGATGTCGGGTTTGGCGGCGATGGCGCGCAGGATGCCGATGCGTTGCTGTTCGCCGCCCGAGAGTTCGTGCGGATAGCGGTTTAGGTAGGTTTCGGGCGGCATACCGACCAGCTCGAGCAGCTCGTTCACGCGCGATGTGCGCTTCGGTTTGTCCCAGCCCAAAATATCGGGCATCAGCTCGATGTTTTGCCGAACGGTCATGGTCGGGAACAGGGCGATTTGTTGCAGAACATAGCCGATGCGGTGGCGCAGCCCGCGGATGTCGTAATCCTTAATACGCCTGCCGTTGAAATAAACATTGCCGTCGGTCGGCTCGGTCAGCGCATTAATCATGCGCAGCGTGGTGGATTTGCCGCTGCCTGAACCGCCCACCAACACGAAAAACTCGCCTTGGTAAATGGTCAGGTTCAGTTCGTTCACGGCGGTGTGGTTGTCGTAGCGTTTGCTGACGTTTTTGAATTCGATTAAGGGAGTATGTTCAGGCTGCATCATAAATATCCTTTGCAACTTCGACAAAACGGCGCGGCTCGCGTTCCAAAAACTTTGGCAGGTCGTCTGAAACGGCGGCGGGTGAGGCAGGTGTCTTGGTGAGATTCACCAAAATTTCCCAAAATATCTTGGTAGGAACTGGGGTGGGGATTTTGCAAGGGTTTCTAAATGTTTTGGTGAGAATTTAGGGGATTTTGGGGAATTTTGCAAAGGTCTCATATGGATACCGTGCATTATAACGCAGTCAGTCGCGCCGATATGCGTAAATTTATACGCGGTCAAAGCATTGAAAGCCGCGTGAACGTTCCAGAAGACAGAGAAACTGTTAAGCTGGGTTGATAACGTAAAAACAGTCTGCACGTTTTGAAATGAGGTGCAGACTGCTTTTTATCGTGGATAAAGGATGGCTGGGAGAGAATTTCTTAGGTGATAGATTAGATAATAAGGTAGACAAAAGGTCATCTAAAAGATTTTCGGACGACCTTTTTTAATATTCGAAGGGGGGGATGGTTATGTTGATATTCTTAATTGATGTCCATAAAGCCTCGGGTTCTCCATCGGCTTTTCACAAACGATTCAAATTCATAATCTCCTAAGTCCAAGTTGTCCGCATGATCGGTAATAATAATTTGTGGTGCATATCCATATTGCTCTTTTAAGTCATGACAATATTTAGCCAATCTTATAAATAAGTGGGTTACAGCTTTAATGTCGCCATCAATATTTTCTTTATGCTCTAAATTTGCAATATCTTTAGTATCAAATGTCTCAGCATTATCATACTGAAAATTAGGGAAATACACCTGCGTAGGTTGGTCTAAAAATAGAATAGAAGGTATAGCCACATTAAAACCATCGTGCTCTAATTCGATGAAATATTGGTGCAAGGCTAAAAATAAAGTGATATGGCAATAAAGCCAGTTTGCACCACTTCCCATTGAACGTAAATAAATCTTCTCTTTTTCACCATCATGATACAAATCAAAGCTATTTAAAGAAAATTTCAAATTAATTGGCTTATAAGAATCTTCAAAATCAAAATATTTTCCAATTTCCGACATGATCTGATTAATTCTCTCTTCAGCTTTGCTTAAATCATTTTTGAAACTATACTTACTTAAATTTGCTTCAATGCTGCTTAATCTCTGTTTCAATTGATTTATTTCATCACCATTTCCTAAGCCACTCTGTTTTTGCACAAGAATATCAAGCATGGAAAATAGACTCGCTTTGATCTGCAAAATTTGCTCATAACGACTCTTAATTTTTTTAACATCTTCGTTTTTTTGTTCTAGCTCTCTTTTTTGTTGTCTTGTTTCCTTAATTTTATTATCAAGATCGCGAATTTTTTGGCTGATCTCCCGTTCTTCAACTTCTAACTGAGACCTTAGTGAATGATTCAGAGCAATATCTTGTGATAATTTTTTCATCGCTTGGTCAAGAAGTTTAGCCTGTTCTATGAGTGAATTGTTTTCTGATAAGCAGAAAGGGCATACACAAACACCAACTTGAACTTGATTTAATGATTCCATCGAAGACAGCATATTAGAGACTTCTTTTTCAGTATCTAAGTGTTTACGAATAGACTCTAATTTAAAAGATAACTTTCTTCTTTCATTGTCATCATTATTTATTTTATCTAATAATTCTTTAAATAAAACCGCTTCTTTATTGGAATCGTAGATGATGTTTTCATCTGTAACAACTTTATTTAAAGTTTGCTTTGAGTCTTGAGGATTTCTCCTAATATCCTCCATCTTAACAGGATAGCTTTCCATTCCCATCAAAGAATAAAGGACATTAAGTTGATTCTCTATACTAATATTATTTTCGTTGATATATTTTTCAATAACTTTTTGTTCTCTTTCGAGTGCCTTAATTTCGAATTTTAACTGGGCTTCCTCTTGAGAAAGTAAATAATATTTCTGATCGACAAAACCAAGGAAGATTTTGGTATGGGCAATAACCTGTTCCCTTTTTTCTTTTTCGTCAAATCGATAGAATAAAGCATGTTTATTTGCTACTAAGTTTTGGTGCTGTAAAATAAAGGACATAAAACTTCTGACTGAAGGACTTGGTAAAGAACGGCCTTTCAATTCGGTAGCTTCCTGAGATTCATTAATATCAACAATATCTATAAATAGCTTTGTTAACTGTTTTTTATAGTTCTCATTGGTAAGAAAATATTCTTCTAAAAAATAATCTGAAGAAATTAAGTTCAATTGGTAAGCATCTTCTCTCCTAAAAAATCCACGTCCATTATCTTTTTTCCTACCAAGAACAAAATATTGCTCTTGGATTTGTAAGTACAAATAATAGATTTCTGCATGTTGAGTTATTACCCCCTTTGGAACGGTGTAGCCTCCACCAAAGCAATAATCAAAAATTTCAATTAAAGCACTTTTCCCTGTTGAAGATTTACCCGTGATAATATTTAAGCCTTCTTGCAATTCAATTTTGTGAATTTTTCCTGATTGATCTAGTACACCTATTTCATGGATAACTGTTTTCATGGTTTGATTCCTAACGATATATAAATTTCATAAATAGAACGATTACTAAATAATTTAGCAAGATTTTTAGCGACTCTAATTCTTTTTTTACTATTCTTTCTTTGGATAGGAATAAATGATAAGGAATTTATATCAGTTTCTAACCATTCATTGACTAAACAATATTGGATACTGTCTGATGTCAATATCTTTAATGAGTTTATCCTATCCTGTAAATCATATAATTCTTTGAAATGTTTAAAGAACACAGTATGCATAGAACTCCGGATATTTGAATTTTCTATTTGGGTTTTGAAAAATGGGTGGGTAAATAAGGGAATAAGAATAGGTAAAAGTAATGAGTTTTTCTCTACTCCCGTTAATTCAGAATAAAAATCAGCTAAATATTTACCATATTTGAAAGGGTTATATTTAGCTAAGTACAATGCATCAATAGTATTCATTTTGTAGTATCCCACTTCAAATCATCATTATTATCCATAGCATCATGCATAACACCGTTTCTATAGGCTACATGTGGCGTATAATTATTAATAGCCTGAGGAGTATTTCCAGTTATCTCATTATATAGAATTCTGGGATCCTCAGAACGTATTTGAGCTGTACGATACCTAGCTTTATATTGAGAAATAAGTTGGGCTTGATAACTTTCTGTTTTTTCTTTATAAATAGGACTATTATCCAAGTCTTCATTAAGCGATTTTGTAAACTCTAACCAATTACCGACCGCTTCGGGAATTACCTCTGTATAATTAATATCTTGTATTTTTGAAACAAATTTCTTAGTCGCGTTTTTTGCCACATCTTGTTCTGTTGCTATCAATCCTTGAAAATCAGGAAACGTAAATTCCTTTCTACATAAATTAGATGTTAAGTCTTCACATTTTGCTTTGAATTCTCCATAAGAAATACGCCAACTCTCTTTATTCCCTAGATTGTAAATAAAACCAATCAATCCTTGTAGAAAAGTATCTTGATTATTGTCGGGAATTCCTGAAAGATTCCTTTTTTTAATTTTATTTAGTATATCTTCTTTACTCTCCGCTTCGGTAAATAATGTTATTTTGCCAATAACTTGTAAAAGAGCATCATCTCCTTTATTCATAACATCTGTTTGCATTCTTGCTATTTCAGAAGTCGATGAATTAGGAGAATAAATATCTTGAAGTATTTTTAGTCGATCTTGAGGACTACTGTCATTCCATTTAGCCAGTTTTGTTGTTTTTCCAAAAAGCTGAGTAGTATGTAAGATCAAATGGTTATATTGTTCATGGTTAAATTCGGGTGCTAACCAGTTTTTGAGTGTTTTCCAAAAACTTTCATGATGATCAGTAAGTGCCGCTGCAACATCTTTTACTTCAATTTGGCTTCCTGTATTTTCTCCTTCAGTAATAAAGCTAATATCACCATCTTTTTCCAAATAAATACAATCCCCTTTTCCCATCTCAAAACATTTATCAAGTGCAACTATGCTTTGATGATAAAAAGCCTGCGCGGTTGTCAATGCGGAGTTTTTTGTTTCTTTTACCATTTTCTTCTCCAAAATTTGTAGATTGGTATTTATGAAAATAATAACTAAATCAAAATTTAGACGGATAATAGATCAATCATTTGTAACTTTCAAATATCACATTATCAAATAGATAAGTAGACACTTTGGATGTTTATATTGGATGATTTGTATCATTGCCTAGGAATTCTAGCTGCTCCTCTTCTTCCTCAATTTTCCCTTCTTATAAAATACCGACTTTAACCAATGTCTCCAAGCAGCTTCTTGCCCTGTTGCAGTAAATTTGGCAGCAAGTATAGTCTGGATTCTAGAATCCGAAATTTCCAGCTACTTTACTCCGCTTTCAGACGACCTGAAATCGTGTATGTCCACGCCCTTCCGCAATGGCTTTAAGCCACACGATTTTTCATTTCACCAACAACCGTCCCTGTCTCGCTAAATTCAAAGTCGCCAGCAACAGCAACATCACCAAGCCGGAGCCTGTGGTGGTGAGGAAATAGCCTAAAAACAGTAAACGCTGTTCGGCAATCAAATGGAAACCGCAGCCCGTCATTGCCGCCAAACCGAATGAGAAACCCCAAAAGCTAGGGCTGAATCCTTTTTCCAGCATCCAAGGCAGAAGGCGCAGCAGTAGCAGGAATTGCAGGCAGCCGTAGCCGATTAGAAGCAACGAGAAGGTATCGATGTGTCCGCCTGATGCAGCAAAATAGGCGCCGCAGCCGACAAAAGCGGGCGCAAGCTGAATGCCGACAATACCGCGTACAGGGGCGTTGACGGGTGTGCCGGTACGCAAACGGCTCAATATGGCGGCTTCCAAGCTAAGCCATGAAAACATCCCCGCGCCCAAAAACAGCCAGGCGTAATCCGATAAACCTAATGCCGCCATTGCGGTCGCGCTGACAAAATTGGTGGCAACAGTGGGCAGGTAAACAATCGGCGTGGTGGCATCAAGGGTATGGACACCGCGCCACAAGCCGCCTGCGCGGTACATGGCAAATGCCAACTGTCCCGCCGTTCCGAGCAAAATCAACCCTTTTGCCGGTAGCGTTTGATAGGGTAAGGCTGCCAAACCTGCCAGCATCGTGGTAATCGGAATCGCGCTGATGAAACAGCATTGCACCAAATCCTGCAAATCTTGTAAAAATTCGGGGCGGAAAAAACGGATTTTGATGATGTAGGCAATGACCAGCAGCAGCCAAAGCACGAAGGCAGCGGCTAACAGCGTTTCCCCAGCCCAATTCGGCAAAAGCCCGATATGCGCGCCGTAACGCCAAGACAAACCAAGCGCGAAAAGCCCCAACGGCATGCTGAAATAGCTGAGGGGAACGGGAAATTTTTTGGTACTCATATTGTGAAGTGTGTGTTAAGGAAAAATTTGTAGTATAGCGGATTTGAATTGGTAAACGCAGCTTGGGTTGAGGCCAGATAAAGACGTTAAATCTGTCCGGAGTATCGGGTTTCAGCATGAGCCGTCTTTGGTATGGATATGCTGATGTTTGAGTTTATAAATGCGGTTTTCAGACGACCTTGTCAGATTCCGAGGTCGTCTGAAAAAGTATAGTGGATTGACTTTAAAGCAGTATGGCGTTGCCTCGCCTTAGCTCAAAGAGAACGATTCTCTAAGGTGCTGAA
>CAUVJL010000115.1:0-8349 GCA_963552075.1 uncultured Neisseria sp. | reverse complement strand
TACTGTCTGCGGCTTCGTCGCCTTGTCCTGATTTAAAGTTAATCCACTATATTTGGATTGCGGCTTAATCGGGTTTTATGCAGTGTATTGATAAATATTGAGAAAACAATGTCTTGTTACTTTCTTTATATTGTGTCAAAACAAGGATATTTAAAAGCTGTTCTACGAATGAATGGGTTTGATATCGCTCAGACTCAGCCTGATAAAAAAGGCTGAATAAAAGCGATAGCTTTGTTATAATGAAACTATAGAGATTTCCATCAGTTTCTTGGCATTGCGCCGTTTTATCCATATCAACGAAAGAGGAAAACAAAATGTTTCCAGAATATCGCGATTTAATTTCAAAATTAAAACAAGAAGATGCGCATTTTGCACGATTGTTTGACGAGCATAACGAGCTGGATGACAAAATTACCGGTTTGGTAAACAACCCTGTTACCAGCGGCTCTGAAGAAATCGAAGAGCTGAAAAAAGCTAAATTGAAACTGAAAGACGAGTTGTACGCTCTTCTGCAAAAAGCAGCAGGCAAATAATTCGAGTTTCTCAGGTCGTCTGAAACCGATATCGGGATTTCAGACGACCTTTTTGTTTGCGGATGAAACGTAGGACGGGATAAGGCAAAGGAATCACAGACAATAAACAGGTGCTGGTTTTATTGCATGAATACAAAGCAAAGGTCGTCTGAAAACGCTTGCGCGTATATTTTCAGACGACCTTTTTCATTCCATTTACAGCCATTGCGCCAAGGATTCGGTATCCAAGTCCCATTGCCAGACGCCGTTGTCCGTGCCGTCCAATCCGCGCAGGAAGAGGTATCGGATGGCGATTTTGGGTAACGGTTTGCCGCGCAGTTTGAAATAGCGGGCCACGGCGATGGCGTAGATGAGCGCTTGCAGGTAGTAGTGGTGCTCTGCTACGGCTTCGTTCATGGCTTGTTGCGTATAGGCTTCGGCGCTGTCGCCCAGATGGTTGGATTTGTAATCGATGATGCACACGAGGTCGTCTGAATCTTGGCAGACCATATCGATGAAGCCGTTGAGAAAACCTTGTACATCTTGGAAATCCAATCTTTCCGCGGCTTCGATACATTCCGGCGGCAGTGAACTGTTTTCGCGGGCAAACCAGCGGTGCAGGTCATGGAGTTTGAAGTCTTCGGTGTAGAGGGTGAACCCCATTTCCGGAAGGCGGCGCTCGGGTGGGATTTCAGACAGGCTTTGTGCAGCAAGGCGCGTTTTGCGGCAGGTGTCGAGCATTTGTTTGACGGCATCTGTCCAGAGTAGGTCGAAGCCGTAGCGGGTCAAGGTTTCGGCTATCAGGCTGCTTTGGTTTTCGGCGCTTTGGGCAAAGTCGAATTTTTCCAACATTTCATGCAGACAGACGCCGGCGTTGGCGCCGCGCGGGAAATGGTGGATGTCGGTGTTTGGGAGGTCGTCTGAAACGGAGAGAGCGGTTTCAGACGACCTTTCTGTTTCGGCGGCGGTTTCTGCAGGGTCGAGTGCGGGTTGTAATTCTTCGCGTTCGTCGTCTCGGGTTTTGACTTGGCGGCTGAGGCCGGTAAAGCTGGTATGCCGGATGAACTGAAATCCGCGGGCGGGGATAACGGCGGCTTGATAGAGGTCGTCTGAAAGATGGCGGTTTTGCGTGGCAGCAGGTTGCGGCGCGTCTTCGGAA
The DNA here is from genome assembly GCA_963552075.1 of uncultured Neisseria sp. Classification (GTDB taxonomy): domain Bacteria; phylum Pseudomonadota; class Gammaproteobacteria; order Burkholderiales; family Neisseriaceae; genus Neisseria. Next base: position 6,678 of record CAUVJL010000115.1, on the reverse strand, counting down.
AAGCTGAAGTCGGTATGTTCGGGAGGATTTTTGAGGAAACGCAGCCAGTTGTTTTTCAGCATTTGCAGCTCGCCTAGGGCTTTGTTTGCTTTGCGTTCTTGTTCATAAGCTTGGCGGGTAGACACCCGATTGCTGTCGGCGCTGCCTTCAAGCAGGTAGGCAAAAGGGGAATCGGCGGTATCGCCGCAATGGGCGGCATAGAGGACGAGCTGCTCTTCGGCGCGGGTCAGTGCGACGTAAAGCAGGCGCAGGCGTTCCGCCATTTCTTCGTCGGCAAGGTGGATGCGGTCTTCATCGTTGAGTTGCGATTTGGCAAGCAGTTCCGTGGTGTGGTCGGCGGTGTGGAGGATTTGCCAATCGGCGGGCTTCATGTCTTTCGCGTCCCAAACGAAAGGGCAATAGACCAAAGGATATTGCAAACCTTTGGAGGCGTGCATGGTGACGATTTTGACCAGTGCTTCGTCGCTTTCAAGCCGTAACAGCCCTGATTCGCCGACAGAGCGGTCTTGCGCGAGGCTGATTTGGTCGTTGAGCCATTGATGTAGGGCGGCAGGGCTGAGGCTTTGTCCTTCTTCTTCGGAGAGACACTCTAAAAGCTGATGGAAATTGGTGAGGCCGCGCTCGTCGCCGCGTGCAAGCAGTCCGGTTTCGATGCCGTGCAACGAGGAGAAGTGTTGCAGCGCGGCATAAATCCCGCTTTTCCGCCAAATGGCGACGGATTCGGCGGCGGTATTTATCCAGTTTAATAATTCGGCTTCGTTGCGGTTGAGTTGATACAGGGCTTGCGCGTCGTAGCCGAACAATGTGCCGGATAAGACAAAGCGCAGTGAGCCGATTTGTCCGGGATTGAGCCAATAATCCAACAGCGCGGCAAGGGCGAGGGCTTCGGGCGTGGTGAAAACCGATTCTCTTGAGAGCAAAACGCTTTGTATGCCGCGCGTTTTCAGCGCTTTTGCCACCATAACGCCTTCGTTGAACGTTCTGACCAAGACGGCAATGTCGCCCGAAACGACCGGTCTGTCTTTGAATTTCAGACGACCTTCGGCAGCCTCGTTGAGCGTGTGGGCGATTTCGTCGGCGCAATATTCGGATGCACGGCGGCGCAAGATGTCTTTGTTGAGCACTTCGTCGTCTTTGCCGTTGAGCCAGCGTATCTGTATGGCGGTGCGCGGCGGCGAAAGCCGGCTTTCGGAACGTGCGGCGCCGACTTCGGTATAGTCTATGCCGTCCAAGACGAAAGGGCGGTTTTTGCAGCGAAACAATGCGCCTATGCCGTTAATCAAATTGGCATGGCTGCGATAATTGGTCGCCAGCGTGTAGCTGTGTTGCGCGTCGGCTGCGGCTTGCAGATAGGCGTAAATGTCGGCGCCGCGAAAGCTGTAAATGGCTTGTTTCGGGTCGCCGACTAGGAATAAAGGCTTGTTTTGGCTGATGAAGATTTTTCGGAAGATCTCGTATTGCAGCGGATCGGTGTCTTGAAATTCGTCAATCAAAGCGATGCGCCAGTTTTGAGCCACCGCCTGAGCCAGTGAATCGGCCTGCGGGTTGTCGGTTAATGCGTCGTAAACATCAAGCAGCAAATCGTCGAAACCGCGTTCGCGCTTGGATTTTTTCTGCTCGCTTAGACTGGCATTAAGATGGTCGAGCAGGTCGAGGTGGAGCAGGGTAAGCGTCTCTTCTTCAGCTTGCGCGATGGCAGCCGAATCTGCGCCAAGATTCGCCAATATCTGCAAATCGGCAAAGGCGGCAGCATCGGGCGTATTGCCTTTTTTAACTTTGGACTCTAAAGCTTCTACGGCAAACATGGGCAGCTTGTCTGCCGTCGTTTTGCCAAAAGAAGGAAGGGCATCGGATTGGGAGGTGGATTGGAGCTCGAGAAAGACGGTTTTGAATGTTTTTTCACGATATGAGTTGCCATCCAATATCGGACGAATGTGCCAGAATGTTTCTTCCAAAGCATCCAGTTTGGAACGTACTTTTTCCCATGTTTTCCGAAAGTTTTCCTGCGCGGCGACTAAGTCTGCTTCGGGTCGTCTGAAAACCAAATACGGACGGCTGACGAACTTTTGTATTGCCGCCAGCATGGTTTGCGGCGTTTGGCGGCGTTGGAATACCAGTTTTGCCAAAACGGGATGGTTGACGATGCGGTCGCGCCAAAAATCTTGAGCGGGAATCAGCAGGCGGTCGCGGTTGTCTTCGGTCAGCTCGACATCCATAGGCGCACGACACAAAAACGCATAATCGCGCAAAATGCGTTGGCAGAAGCCGTGAATGGTATAAATCGCGGCGTTGTCGAATTGCCCGATGGCAGCCTTGAGGCGGACAATCAGCCGCGCCCGACTTTCTTGAGCCAATGCCTGTTTGAGCAAACCGGTCAGAAACACATCGCCCGGATGATTGTCTCGGCAGTATGCTTCAAGGTCGTCTGAAAGATTGCCCGTATCCTCCACGCTCTCCAAAGCCTGCAATACTTCGTCCAAACGGGCGCGTAAACGGGTTTTCAATTCCGCCGTAGCAGCCTTGGTAAAAGTAACGGTCAAAATGCTTTCGACCGGCATCTGTTCAAGCACGACCAAGCGTGTGAACAAAGCCGCAATGCCGTAGGTTTTGCCCGTGCCGGCAGAGGCTTCAATCAGATTGGTACCTGCTATGGGGATGCTTAGGGGATCGAAGGCTGGAATGGAGGGGTTGGCGGGCATGATAAAAGGAGGGAAGTACAGACAGAAGGCGTAATCATAGCAGAGGTCGTCTGAAAACGGTGGGGAGCTTGGAGTGAAAATGGGCTTTGGCTTGGTTGTATGACAGGCTTGCGATTTTCGGTTGCGTTCCGTTGGATTTAATTGTTGATATCAGCCGTAGAAATAGGATGAGGCAAACAAAAAAACGGCAGCTTGTAGGCTGCCGTTTTCTTTAGTGCGATTAAGCTTGGTCTTCCGGTTTGTCAGATAACTCTTGGGCTTTATCAGTTGGCTCTTGAGCGGTTTCTGTGGAAGCAGGTTCATGCTGACTGACTGCTTCCTGAGCTTGTGTTGCCGCCTTGGTTTCAGATTGTTCCGGATTGTCCTGGCGCAGATTGTGACTGTAGTCTTTAGGCGGGCTGGGTTGCTTGCCTGCCATAATTTCCAGCACTTGATCGCGGTCTATGGTTTCCCAATCCATCAAGGCTTTGCACATAATTTCCATCTTGTCGCGGTTTTCATCAAGGATTTTGTAAGCTACTTGATACTGCTCATCCAAGATACGGCGAATTTCTGCATCGATTTCTTGTTGGGTTTTTTCGGAAATGTTTTGAGAACGGGTAATGCTGCGTCCTAAGAATACTTCGTCTTCATTTTCCGTATAAACCATCACGCCCATTTTATCGCTCATGCCGTAACGGGTGACCATCTCGCGCGCCATTTGGGTGGCACGTTCAAAATCGTTGGATGCGCCGGTGGAAATACGGCCGATGAAGATGTCTTCGGCAATGCGTCCGCCAAACAGAATCGACAATTGGCTCAGCATTTGGTCTTTATACATGCTGATACGGTCGCGTTCGGGAAGCTGCCAAGTCAAACCGAGCGCACGTCCGCGCGGCATGATGGTCACTTTGTGAACTGGGTCGGTAAACGGCAGGCTTTCGGCAACAATCGCATGACCGGCTTCATGGTAGGCGGTCGCACGTTTTTCGTCTTCGTGCATTACCATGCTGCGGCGTTCGGGACCCATATAGATTTTGTCTTTGGCATCTTCAAAATCGCTTTGGTCGACTTTGATTTTGTTGCGGCGGCCTGCAAACAGGGCGGCTTCATTGACCAAGTTGGCCAAATCCGCACCGGAGAAGCCGGGTGTGCCGCGTGCCAATGATGTCAAATCTACGGATTCGTCCAAAGGTACTTTTTTCGCATGGACTTTCAGGATTTGCTCGCGACCGCGGATATCGGGCAGCGGAACAACAACCTGACGGTCGAAGCGGCCGGGACGTTGCAATGCGGGGTCCAGTACGTCGGGACGGTTGGTTGCGGCGATGACGATAACGGTATGATTGCTTTCAAAACCGTCCATCTCGACCAAAAGCTGGTTCAAGGTTTGTTCGCGCTCGTCGTTGCTGCCGCCCAAGCCGGCACCGCGTTGACGGCCGACAGCGTCGATTTCGTCAATGAAAATGATACAAGGGGCGTTTTTCTTCGCTTGTTCAAACATATCGCGCACGCGGCTTGCACCGACACCGACGAACATTTCAACAAAGTCGGAGCCTGAAATGCTGAAGAACGGCACACCGGCTTCGCCTGCGATGGCTTTTGCCAGCAAAGTTTTACCGGTACCCGGGCTGCCTGCCAGCAAAATGCCGTGCGGAACGCGACCGCCCAAGCTTTGATAGCGGTTGGGGGATTTCAGATAATCGACGATTTCTTGTACTTCTTCTTTTACTTCATCACAACCGGCAACATCGGCAAAGGTAACTTTATTGGTTTCTTTGTCCATCAGGCGGGCGCGGCTTTTACCGAAAGAGAATGCGCCGCCCTTGCCACCGCCGCCGTTCTGCATGCGCATGAAGTAGAACCATGCGCCAATCAGCAGCAATACCGGCAGCAGGCTGAAAACCAGGCTGGTAAAGATACTCGGTTTTTCTTCAGGGATAACGTTGACGCGGACTTTATTGTCCAAAAGCGTTTTGACCAAATTATCGTCTAAAGGCGCATTGGTGAAGAAAGTGGATTTATCGGTACGTTCGCCTTTGATCAGATAGCCGATGATGGCGGAGCCTTCGATTTTGACGTTGCTCACTTCACCGTTGTTTACCTGTTGGATAAATTGAGAGTATTCGATTTGCTGCTTGTTTTCCTGCTTGCTGGTCAGTGCGTTGAACGCAGCCATCAGACCGACGCACAAAGCGACCCATAACAGGATGGACTTAAAGGTATTCCCCACTTAGCCAGACTCCATGATATTAAGATAAACGAAAGGAAGATTTTAAAACACGCTGCCTGTATTGTCAGCGTTTATTTTTTCCTAATAAATAAATCTCACTGGAACGATTGCGTGATGCTTCGGGCTTGCGCGTCTGCACCGTTCCGAAGATTTCGCGCATGGCTGCCATATATTCCTGATAGCCCGCTCCCTGAAATACCTTCACCAAAAAGCTGCCGCCCGTTTTCAAATGATTGGCGGCAAAATCCAAAGCCAGTTCGCACAAGTAAAAGCTGCGGGCTTGGTCGGTTATGGCGTTACCCGACATATTGGGTGCCATATCGCAAATTACAAGGTCTAGTGGGCGGGCGTCCAGCAGGGTTTCAAATTGCGCTAATACTTCGTCCTCCCTGAAGTCGCCCTGAATAAAAGAAACGCCTTCTATTTCATCCATAGGCAGGATATCCAATGCGAACACGCGCCCTGAATTGCCGACCAGTTTTGCCGCTACTTGCGACCAGCTTCCCGGCGCGCTGCCTAAATCCGCCAAAACCGTACCGGGTTTGATTAATTTGTCTTTTTCGTTGATTTCCAGCAGTTTATATGCGGCGCGGGCGCGATAGCCGTCTTTTTGCGCCATGTGGACGTAATGATCGTTGACGTGTTCGTGAAGCCAGGCTTTTGATGATTTTGAACGTACTGCCATAATTTATTTAATGATTTAGAGAAACGCCGTATTGTACGTTATTTTCCCCCGAGATTGCGCCAAATCGCGTACAATGCCGCATTATTCTTTCTTTTCAAGCACTAGAACATGACTGACAATAAATTAAGCACCAAAGAAATTTTGGAATTGAAAGCCCGCGCCCATCACCTTCATCCTGTTGTAATGGTGGGACAGCAAGGTTTGACCGAGTCCGTTATCAAAGAAACCGATGCCGCCCTGACGGCGCATGAGTTAATCAAAGTCCGTGTATTCGGCGACGACCGCGCCGAGCGCGTTGAAATTTGCAATGCGCTGTGCGAAGCCGTCGATGCGCAACTGGTTCAGCATATCGGCAAACTGTTGGTGTTGTGGCGTAAAAACTTGGAGGTTTGATTCTTCAAGAGCATATTCAGACATCTTAAGGACAGATGTACAAAAGGTCGTCTGAAAATATTTATGACTCTTACCAAGTGTTTTTGTTATGCGCTCGTAAAATCAGGAAAATCGATAAACTCTCTGAGATTGATTACTGTCAATGGGAACATACCCGCAGTTTTTAAAGCTGCGGATTGGCTATACTAACGATAGGAGCACATCATGAAAGCATTATCTGTTGCACTGGTTTTATTGACTTTGGCGGGCTGTCACAATACTTGGAACGGCGTTCGGGAAGACGGTTCACGCATTATCGGGCGTTCTGTCAGCGGTATTGGTCACGGTATCGGTAAGGCAGGTCAGGCATTGGAACGTACCGGCAGCAGAATCGACAACCGCCAACAAGTACAGCCTCAAATGTCCGGACAGAATCAATATCCCTACCCGGCGCAGAACCAATATCCTGAGCAGAATCAATACCAATACTAAGTCTTTTTTAATGCCGACCCCGATTACATGGTTTGTAGTCGGGGTTTTGGTTTTTCAGACGACCTTTATCCTGTATGATTCGGGATTGGCAATGAAATGGGCATATCTTTAGCCGTCTTCTTACTTATAGTGGATTAACTTTAAACCAGTACGGCGTTGCCTCTCCTTAGCTCAAAGAGAACGATTCTCTAAGGTGCTGAAGCACCAAGTGAATCGGT
>CAUVJL010000114.1:0-8362 GCA_963552075.1 uncultured Neisseria sp. | reverse complement strand
CTCTTTGAGCTAAGGCGAGGCAACGCCGTAATGGTTTAAAGTTAATCCACTATATCGTTAATGAAATCACTATCACTGACAATATGCTGTTTGACGAAAAGGTCGTCTGAAAGATTCAGACGACCTTTGACTGATAAATGCAATATCAGCAGTTTAATTCAACTGACTGAATACACTTATTTTTTCTTTTGAGCAGGCAGGTCGGTACAAGTACCCAGCGCCACTTCGGCAGCCATACCGATGGATTCGCCCAAAGTCGGGTGCGGGTGGATGGTTTTACCGATGTCTGCCGCGTCACAGCCCATTTCGATTGCCAAGCAAATTTCGCCGATCATATCGCCGCCGTTCGGGCCGACGATACCGCCACCGATAATACGGCCGGTTTCAGCATCAAAAATCAGCTTGGTAAAGCCTGAATCGCAACCGTTGGCAATCGCACGACCGGAAGCGGCCCACGGGAAGTTGGCTTTGGTGATTTTGCGGCCGGATGCTTTGGCAGACAATTCGGTTTCGCCAACCCATGCCACTTCGGGAGCGGTGTAAGCCACGCCCGGAATCACGCGTGCGTCGAAGTAAGCTTTGTGTCCGGCGCAGTTTTCAGCGGCAACGTGACCTTCGTGAACGGCTTTGTGTGCCAACATAGGCTGACCGACGATGTCGCCGATGGCGTAGATGTGCGGCACATTGGTACGCATTTGTTTGTCGACTTCGATGAAGCCTCGGTCGGTTACGGCAACGCCTGCTTTTTCGGCGCTGATGAGTTTGCCGTTAGGCGCACGGCCGGCGGCAACCAATACGGCATCGTAGCGTTGCGGCTCTTTCGGTGCGTTTGCACCTTCGAAGGTAACGTAAACGCCATCTTCTTTGGGCTCGACTGCGACGGTTTTGGTGTTGATCATGATGTTGTCAAAACGGTATTCGTTTTGTTTTTGCCATACTTTCACCAAGTCGCGGTCTGCGCCTTGCATCAGGCCGTCCATCATTTCAACGACGTCGAGGCGAGAACCCAGCGTGCTGTAAACTGTACCCATTTCGAGGCCGATGATACCACCGCCGATGATCAGCAGTTTGCCCGGTACTTCTTTCAGGGCCAAAGCACCGCTGGAATCGATGATGCGTGGATCTTCAGGAATGAAAGGCAGTTTGGTTACGCGGCTGCCTGCTGCAATGATACAGTTTTTGAAGGCAACGATTTTTTTCTCGCCGGTAGGGGTCGCTTGCTCGTACACGTCGCCGGTAGTCAGCGACACTTCCAAGTGGTGCGGATCCAAGAATTGGCCGTCGCCTTGGATAACGTCTACTTTACGGCCTTTGGCCATACCTGCCAAGCCGGTGGTCAGACGGGAAACCACGCCGTCTTTGTAAGCGCGCAGCATGTCGATGTCGAGTTCTGGTTCTGGGTATTTGATACCGTTGGCAGCCAAGTGACGTACTTCATCGATTACGGCAGCGTTGTGCAACAAGGCTTTGGAAGGGATACAGCCGACGTTCAAGCAAACGCCGCCCAAAGTTTTGTAACGCTCGACGATGGCAACTTTCAAGCCTTCATCGGCTGCGGCAAATGCAGCGGAATAACCGCCGGGGCCGCCACCCAATACGACTACGTCGTACTCGGCATCGGCAGAACCGCCAAATTGTGCAGCTTGAGGAGCAGGAGCAGCAGCTTTAGGGGCTTCTTGTGCAGGAGCAGCTGGTGCTTCGGCTTTAGGAGCGGCAGCCGCACCTTCGGCTTCAACGACTGCAATCAAGCCACCTTCGGAGATTTTATCGCCGACTTTAACTTTAACTTCTTTAACGACACCCGCAACTTCGGCAGGTACGTCCATAGTGGCTTTATCGGTTTCCAAAGTAATCAGGGTATCGTCCACGGCAATGGTGTCGCCTACATTTACTTCAACCGCAATAATATCTACATTTTCGTGACCGCCAATGTCGGGCACTTTTAATTCAACTAAGCTCATGTCTAATCTTTCTGAATGATGTTCGGACTTCCTTTTTCAGACGGCCTGAGTAAAAAGGCCGTCTGAAAATGCTTGGATTACAGAGTAATGCGGCGGAAGTCTTTCAACAGGTTAGCCAGGAATACGGTAAAGCGCATACCGGCGGCACCGTCGATGACGCGGTGGTCGAAGGACAAGCTCAATGGGCACATCAGGCGAGGAGCGAATTCTTTGCCGTTCCAAACCGGTTTGATTTGGGATTTGCACACGCCCAAGATGGCAACTTCAGGAGCATTCACGATCGGCGTGAAGCCTGTGCCGCCGATACCGCCCAAGCTGGAAATGGTAAAGCATGCGCCTTGCATTTCTTGCGGTTTGAGCTTGCCTTCGCGGGCTTTTTTAGACAATTCGGTCAGCTCTTGGCTGATTTCTTTCAGACCTTTTTGATCCACGTCTTTGATGACGGGAACAACCAAGCCGTTCGGCGTATCGGCTGCGAAACCGATATTGAAGTAGTTTTTCAGCACTAGGTTGTCGCCATCCAGAGAGGCATTGAATTCAGGGAAGGCTTTCAGCGCGGAAACGGAGGCTTTGATGATGAACGCCAACGGAGACAGTTTCACACCTTCGCGTTCCCATTCTTTGTTCAGCTGTTTGCGGAATTCTTCCAGCTCGGTCATGTCCGCTTCTTCGTGAACGGTAACGTGCGGGATGACTACCCAGTTGCGGGACAGGTTTTGACCGGAAATTTTCTTAATGCGGGACAATTCTTTAACTTCGACATTGCCGAATTTGGAGAAGTCCACTTTAGGCCACGGCAGCAAGTCTAGACCGCCGCCCAAAGATGCGCCGGCAGCAGCAGGTTTCGCCGCACCGCCTTGCATTACAGATTTCACAAAGGCCTTAATGTCATCGCCCATGATACGGCCTTTCAAGCCGGTACCTTTGACTTGACCTAAATCCACACCCAATTCGCGCGCCAGTTTGCGTGCGGAAGGACCCGCGTGTGCTTTGGCGAAAGCGGCTTCGTCGATTTTGGCAGCGGCAGGTGCAGGTGCGGCAACAGGAGCCGGAGCGGCGGCAGGCGCGGCAGCCGGAGCAGGTGTCGCTGCCGGCGCAGCGGCTTGAGCAGGCGCGGGAGCGGGAGCGGCGGCAGAACCGGCAGTTTCCACTTCGATAATGGCAGTACCTTCGGATACTTTGTCGCCGACTTTCAGGAATACGGCTTTAACGACACCGGCGGCAGTACAAGGTACGTCCATAGTCGCTTTGTCAGTTTCCAAAGTAATCAGCGTGTCATCTTCGGCAACGGTGTCACCCACTTTGACTTCAACGGCGATTACATCTACATCAGTATGACCGCCAATGTCGGGAACGGCTACTTTAACGGTTGCGCCGCCTGCGGGAGCGGCAGCGGGTGCAGTGGCAGGTGCAGGTTGTGCCTCAGCGGCAGGAGCCGGAGCGGCTTCAGCAGCGGCAGCACCGGTTTCAACGGTCAGAATTACGCCGCCTTCGGAGATTTTGTCGCCGACTTTGACTTTCACTTCTTTCACAACACCTGCTGCATCGGCAGGTACGTCCATAGTGGCTTTGTCGGTTTCCAGAGTAATCAGGGTGTCGTCAACGGCGATGGTGTCGCCCGCTTTGACTTCTACTGCGATGATATCGACGTTTTCATGACCGCCGATATCGGGTACTTTGATTTCTACGATACTCATTTGAGTTCCTTTGATGATTTCGGTTTGAGGTCGTCTGAAAAACAGTTTCAGACGACATCACTTATGTTTTCCGGCACGGATAACCATTTCCAAGACAGCTTTTCTGCGCTTCGAACCTTTTGCACGACTTACGCCCGCAGCCCGGTAATTCAAGGTTTATCCGTTATACAAACCGTCAACGTATTCTTGATTCAGACGACCCCGCAAGCAAATTGACTTTGAGGTCGTCTGAAAACAGGATTAGCGTTTCCAGCTTGGCGCCACGTCGGCATTGATGCCGTATTTTTCGATGGCTTGTTGAACGGTTTCTTTGCTGACTTTGCCTTGTTCTGCCAATGCGCTCAATGCTGCCACGGCAACGTTGTAGCGGTCCACTTCGAAGAAGCGGCGCAGGTTGGCACGGCTGTCGGAACGGCCGAAACCATCGGTACCCAAGACATGGTAGTCGTTCGGGATGTACGCGCGGATACGGTCGGCATAGCTGCGGATATAGTCGGTAGCGGCGATAACCGGACCGTCATGACCTTGCAGTTGTGAGGTAACGAAAGGTACTTTTTCAGCTTCCAGCGGATGCAGGCGGTTGAAACGTTCTACTTCGATGGCATCGCGGTGCAGCAGGTTGAAGGATGGGCAAGACCAAATGTCTGCTTCTACGCCGAAGTCAGCTTTCAGCAATTCGGCACCGGCAATCACTTCTTGCAGGATGGTACCAGAACCCATCAATTGAACTTTCTTGTCGCCTTTACCGCCGGCTTTCAGCAAGTACATACCTTTCAGGATGTCTTGTTCCACGCCTTCGGGCATATCCGGGTGAGTGTAGTTCTCGTTCATCAGGGTGATGTAGTAGAACACGTCTTCATGGTTGACGTACATACGGCGCAGGCCATCATGTACGATAACGGCCACTTCATATTGGAAGGTCGGATCGTATGTTACGCAGTTCGGGATCAAATCAGCTTGAATGTGGCTGTGGCCGTCTTCGTGTTGCAGGCCTTCGCCGTTCAAGGTCGTACGGCCGGCAGTACCGCCCAACAGGAAGCCGCGCGCGTGCATATCGCCAGCAGCCCATGCCAAGTCGCCGACACGTTGGAAACCGAACATAGAGTAGTAAATGTAGAACGGAATCATCGCGAAGTCGCTGTTGGCATAGCTGGTCGCTGCAGCAATCCAGTCAGCCATCGCGCCAGGCTCGTTAATACCTTCTTGCAGGATTTGACCGTCAACAGACTCTTTATAGAACATCAGTTGGTCTTTGTCTTGCGGGGTGTATTGTTGGCCTTTCGGGTTCCAAATACCGTATTGGCGGAACATGCCTTCCATACCGAAGGTACGGCTTTCGTCAGGAACGATAGGTACGACACGTTTGCCGATTTTTTTGTCTTTCAACAGAGTAGACAGAATGCGGACGAAAGCCATGGTGGTTGAGAATTCACGGTCGCCGCTGGATTTCAGTTGAGTCTCAAATGCTGACAACTCAGGTACTTCCAGAACTTCTTGGGTAGGGTTGCGTTGAGGCAGGTAGCCGCCCAAAGCTTCGCGGCGTGCGTGCAAGTATTTGTACTCTTCGCTGTCGGGAGCAAAAGTCAGGTAAGGCAGATCGCCGCTGTCGATTTGCTCGTCGGTAACCGGAATGTCAAAGCGGTCGCGGAATTGTTTCAGAGACGCTTTGTCCATTTTTTTGGCTTGGTGGGCAACGTTTTGACCTTCACCGGATGCACCCATACCATAACCTTTAATGGTTTTCGCCAAAATTACGGTAGGTTTGCCGTCTGCATGGTTAGCTGCGCGGTCATAAGCGTTGTACACTTTTTGAGGGTCGTGGCCACCGCGGTTCAATGCCCAAATTTCGTCATCGGTCATATCGGCAACCAATGCTTTCAATTCAGGGGTATTGAAGAAATGTTCGCGCACGTACGCACCGTCTTTGGATTTGTAAGTTTGGTAGTCGCCGTCCAAACATTCTTCCATGCGTTTGCGCAGGATGCCGTCTTTGTCTTTTGCCAAGAGGCGGTCCCAACGGCGGCCCCAAATAACTTTGACAACATTCCAGCCTGCGCCGGCAAAGTTGCCTTCCAATTCTTGGATGATTTTGCCGTTACCGCGGACAGGACCGTCCAAACGTTGCAGGTTACAGTTGATGACGAAAATAAGGTTGTCCAAACCTTCACGTGCTGCCAATGCGATGGCGCCTTGCGATTCAGGTTCGTCCATTTCGCCGTCGCCGCAGAAACACCATACTTTACGGCCTTTGGTTTTTGCCAGACCGCGGGATTCCAAGTATTTCAGGAAACGGGCTTGGTAAATCGCCATGATCGGACCCAAACCCATAGATACGGTCGGGAATTGCCAGAAATCAGGCAGCAAGTGCGGATGCGGGTAAGAAGGCAGACCATGTCCGTCCACTTCCTGACGGAAATTGTTCAGTTGGTCTTCAGTCAGACGGCCTTCAACGAAAGCGCGGGCATAGATACCTGGAGAAACGTGGCCTTGGAAGAATACCAAATCACCTTCTTCGCCTTCGCCTTTAGCTTTCCAGAAGTGGTTGAAACCCACTTCGTACATGGTTGCGGCAGATTGGAAAGATGCGATATGACCACCCAGCTCCAAATCTTTTTTACCGGCGCGCAATACGATGGCGGCGGCGTTCCAGCGCACGAATGCACGGATGCGGTGTTCGATGTTTTGATCGCCCGGAATGCCTTTTTCGTCTTCAACCGAAACGGTATTCAAATACGGGGTGGTTGTGCCGTGAGGCATACGGACACCTTTGTCGCGGCTGTATTTAACCAGATGCTCCAACAAGTATTGTGCGCGTTCGCTGCCTTCGTATTCTAGAACTGAGCTTAACGCGTCCAACCACTCTTGGGTTTCAATCGGGTCAACATCGTGTAATTGGGTGGACATAGTATCTATCCTTATGTTGAGTGTTATTCAATGACAGAGGGTTATACCCCTAATGTTTTCGTTTGCGAAAATTGATATACAAAAACGAAAATTCCTAAAATTAAATCAAACGCAAAACCACAATTACCCTAATATTATCAATTAATTAAAAATAAAATTGAAAATAAAGGGCGCAATGAGTCATTTATTTGAATTTATTCCGCCGCAAATCGTATCAGTAATTGGAATAACTGGCAAATTACAATTTATAACATCGGTTTTATTCTGAACAATGGGCATATGGATTTGATTAAATTCTGATCGTTTTTAAACAAAAAAGAAAATTTTTAGATTGATTATTTTCTAAAACCAACAAACGGTCGTATTTTCCATTATCCGTCGAATAGAAATACTTCATCAAATTTGTTAACAGTTAAATAAAATCAATCAAATTCAGACGAGCCATTCCGTTAATGCAGCCTCCAAGCGTTTCAGCCCTTCTGCCATATCTTCATCGTTGAGCAGCAGGCTGGGGGCGAAACGCACGACATCAGCTCCGGCAACCAATACCATCAAGCCGTGCTTCAGCGCGGCGGCGGTGATTTCCGAAGCGCGGCCTTGGTATTGGTCTGCCAGCACGCAGCCGATGAGCAGCCCCATGCCGCGGACTTCTTTAAATACGCCGGTTTTTTCGCCTAATTCCCGCAAGGTCGTCTGAAATTTTTGTCCTTGTTTTTCCACGTGCGCTAAGGTTTCGGGCGCGTTGATGATGTCGAACGCGCGGCTGCCGACGGCGCACGCCATCGGATTACCGCCGAAAGTCGAGCCGTGCGTACCCGGTCCGAAGGTCGGAGCGATTTTATCGGTGGTCAGAATTGCGCCGATGGGGAAGCCGCCACCTAAGGCTTTGGCGGAACTGAGAATATCGGGCGTAATGCCGTAATGCTCGTAGGCGAACAGTTTTCCCGTGTGCCCCATACCGGTTTGCACTTCGTCCAAAATCAGTAATGCGCCGTGTTCGTCGCACAAACGGCGCGCGGCTTGCAGATATTCCTGCGTGGCAGGCAGGATGCCGCTTTCGCCTTGAATCGGCTCGATGATTACGGCGCAAGTGTTTTCGTTGATGGCAGCTTCCAATGCGGCAATATCGTTGAACGGAACGTGGGTAATGCCTTGCGGCAGCGGCGCGTAGTCTTTGCTGTATTTGGGCTGGCCGCCGACCGAGACGGTAAACAGCGTACGACCGTGGAAGCTGTTCAGGCAGGAGATGATTTCGGTTTTGTGTTCGCCGAAATGATCTCGACCGTATTTGCGCGCCAGTTTCAGCGCGGCTTCATTGGCTTCCGCGCCGGAATTGCAGAAGAATACTTTGTCGGCAAAGGTATGCTCTACCAGCTTTTGCGCCAATTCCTGTGCGGGTTTGGTGGTGTAGATATTGGAAATGTGCCACAATTTTTGCGACTGCTCCGCCAGTGCGGCAATCAAATCGGGATGGCAGTGTCCCAGCGCGTTGACCGCGATACCGCCCGACAAGTCGATGTATTCACGGCCTTCGGTATCCCAGACGCGGCTGCCGAGGGCGCGTTCGGGAATCATGGGGGCGAATGAAAAATTGGGGGTCAGGTAGTTTTGCATCCGATTTCCTTTGCGGTTTTAAGTCTGATGTATAGTCAATGAAAGGCGTTGTTTCGTATGGTCTCGTCCGACAGGGTATGAGACATTTCCTATCTGGATTGTCTTTGAACCGAATACAACAACGCCGTTGCAGATATAGTGGATTAAATTTAAATCAGGACAAGGCGACGAAGCCGCAGACAGTAC
>CAUVJL010000113.1:0-8386 GCA_963552075.1 uncultured Neisseria sp. | reverse complement strand
ACTGTCTGCGGCTTCGTCGCCTTGTCCTGATTTAAAGTTAATCCACTATATATAGATAAATTGTTTTTTATTTCGATGAAACTGTGTTTTCAGACGACCTGATATTGCCGCCATTTCCGCGCAGGCGGAACCCGGTAATTTGAAGCTGCGGCAATTTCTGAACATTTCGGAAAAATCAAAGCCTGGATTCCCGCCTGCGCGGGAATGACGGTACAGTTTTTTTAATAATTCACAATGGTTTATCCGCTTCCCAAAAACCAAAGGTCGTCTGAAACGCCCTAACCTTCACGATAATCACACACCCAGCGGTCGGTTTTCTCCGAAAGCGCCTCAAGATAGGCGGCAAGGGTATCGTATTGTGCCGCTGCGCTGTCCAAGCGGTTGATGTCCCGGCGTGTCTGCTCGCCGTCGGGCATTTCGTCGATGTACCAGCCTATGTGTTTGCGGGCGATGCGCACGCCAGCGACTTCGCCATAAAACGCGTGCATGGCGCGGATGTGGTTCAAAATGGTCGCGTTACATTCTGCCAAGCTCAAGGCAGGCGGCAAAACGCCGTGTTCGGCGTAATATTTCAAATCGCGAAAGAGCCACGGCCTGCCTTGTGCGCCGCGCCCTATCATGATACCGTCGGCGGCGGTTTGTTTGAGGACGGCGGCGGCTTTTTGCGGCGAAGTGATGTCGCCGTTGACCCAAACGGGGATTTTCAGACGACCTTTGGTTTCGGCAATCAGATCATAAGCCGCTTCACCTTTATACATTTGCGTGCGTGTACGTCCGTGGACGGCAAGGGCGGCGATGCCGCAATCTTCGGCGATGCGGGCGATGGCAGGCAGGTTTTTATGGTCGTCGTGCCAGCCCAAACGGGTTTTGAGGGTAACGGGAACGTCCACCGCGCGGACGACGGCTTCGAGAATGGCAGCAACCAGCGGCTCGTTTTGCATCAGCGCGCTGCCGGCTTGAACATTGCAGACTTTTTTGGCGGGACAGCCCATGTTGATGTCGATAACCTGCGCCCCGAGGCTGACGTTGTAACGCGCGGCATCCGCCATCTGCTGCGGATCGCTGCCGGCAATCTGGACGGCAACGATACCGCTTTCATCGGCAAAATCGCTGCGGCGCAGGGTCTTTTTGGTATTTCTAAGCGTCGGGTCGCTGGTCAGCATTTCGCACACCGCCCAACCTGCGCCAAAATCTCGGCAAAGTCGGCGGAAGGGCTTGTCCGTAATGCCCGCCATCGGGGCGAGTGCAATGGGATTGTCGATAATGTAGCCGCCGATGCGCATGGTCAAACCGCCGTATGGAAAGGGCTGCCATTGTACAATTTTTAAGCAGGGTTTCCAATGGGATTTACTTTGACGGATAGGAAAAAAGGTCGTCTGAAAGTTCAGACGACCTTTATTTTCCATTTACCTTGCTATTTTACTAAGTCGGCTATACCTGCCAAAATCAATGCGGTAAAGATAGAGACTGAACTCCCTATCATCAGAGAAAATAAGTTAATCAAACCCGACAACGCGCCCGTAAGAAGCAAAGCCAAAACAATCCATGTTCCATAAGGTTCGATTTGACGAAACTTCATAGACCATTTTGCATTGAGGAAAGAGTCAAGAATGACGCCACCATCGAGCGGCAAAATCGGAAGCAGGTTAATGACGATCAAAACTATATTAATTGTCATACCAAACTGGGTCATGATCATTAATGGGTCAACATACGCCTCTGGGACAGCGCCACCTAAAAACGAGAGCATCGCCCAGAAATACACCAGAATCAGATTGGTTACCGGACCGGCAACGGCAATCCATCTCCGCGCGCTGCGCACATTCTTAAAATTGCGGGCATTAATCGGTATGGGGCGTACCCAGCCGTAAACAAACGGTGTTAACGCCAGGCTCAACGCAGGTACGATGATTGTTCCTATCAAATCGATATGCGCCATCGGATTTAATGTCAACCGTCCGAATTGTAATGCGGTGGGGTCGCCACAGCGATATGCAACATAACCGCGTGCAATCTCACGCATGACCAAAGAAAGCATCACCGGTGGGATAGCAAGCAGCACATAACTGAAATCAAAGTTTCCAAACATAGTTTTCCTTAAAAAGGTCGTCTGAAAAACTCAGACGAAATACACCAAGGGCGCATCGTAGGTAAACACTGTCAAATTTGCAATAAGCAGGCCGCTCGAGAATCTCGGCGGCCTGTCGGCAGATGATTATTCTTCAGTTGCTGAATGTTCTTCAGTATTTTCTTCGGAATCAGTTTCTGCCTCTGGGTCATAACCCGATGGCAACAATAATCTAGATATGATAGGTACTGTCAACTCTTTTATGTCAATGACTTTTTCGCTTGCAGGCTTAAACTTGAATACGGGTTTGCCGTAATTGTGGTAAATACTTTCCATAACGATGTTCAACGCCTGAGTGTTGCTTTTGCTGTTGACCTGCGTGTAAATACGCGTTGCCAACAATCTGCCTTTTCCATTCAGATAGTAGTCATAATAGAGAGGCATACCGACCATCTTTTCAAAGCCGGAGTGCATTGAAATGCCTTTCTCTTTTGTACTGTCTATAAACTCGCCAAAGAATTTTTCAACTTTCTCGTAGCCTTCAGCCGTAGAGCCTTCCTCCGGTTTTTTCTTCAGAGCATCAAATTCTTTTTTGAATTCTTTAGCGAAAGCGTTGATAAAGAGCGGGTCATATTCGTCTTTATGGGTGTAATGGATGCGGTATTTTGCTTTGTTTTGCTTACCGAATTCATCCATATTTTCAAGGCGGTATGCCTCAGCAGGAGCAGCTTTGCTGGCTTCAATATAGGCTTTGAATACCGCCTTTGCTGCATGACGCAAAGGAATGCCTTTGACCATCTCTTCATCTTTAAGCTGTATGCTGATAGGTTGCTCTTCAGCCAAACGCTTACGGATCTCTTCGCTCGTAAAGATGCTCATAATCATCGAACTGAGCAATGGCTGGTCAATAGTCAGACTGAGATTTTCACCATCAATCAGCATGGGAGATTGGATATTCAATTGCTCATTGCGATGGTTAATGGAAATAGCGGGAATCCATTCGGCTTTTTTGGCAGGCAAGTCAATGGCTATATGCGATTTCAAACGCACACCTTCCAAATAACGTCCGACAACCGGATATTCTTGCCATTTATCGATCATTTCAGGGAACCATTTATCATTATCGGTGTCCAGCAAGGCTTCTTTCAGCTTGGTTTGATCTTCTTCCGAAAGCTCGATTCCGTCTTCGTTCAATTCTTTGACTTGTTTGTCAAGTTCGGCTTGATCCTTCTTTGTTTCTTCCAAACGGGCTTTCTTCTCGCTTTCCGGCGCTACTCCTGCTTCGGCAGTGGAAGTATGAAACTTCACTTCGCTATCAATGTTATAGCTGTAATCATCCGTATAGACGCGATCAAGGGAAATTGCCATCATTTCATGGGCAGATTTGTTTTCAAGGCTGCTGCATGCGCTCAAACCAAATGCCGCCGCCAATACTAGACAAAACGTCTTTTTCATTTACTGTTCCTTAAAAAAACAATCCAATGGGAATGTAAATGACTTTTAACACAAATAATTTAATGTGACAACATCATTGTATTGTTCGGTTTCTAAAAACGCTGAAAGGTCGTCTGAAACGGCAATTTACCGTTTCAGACGACCTTTTAAACACCATTACAAAATGCCGTTATGATAAGTCTGATCATCAATCATGGTCGGATATTTCGGGTGGTTGGCATAAACAGTATCGTGGATTGCTTCAACTTTGTTATGCACATGACCCAATACGTCGGAAAGCGCGATGTCCTTACTGGTTGTATTCACATCTTTCAATTGGTCGCCATTATGGGTATTGCTGCCGGCAAAGGTATCGATATCTGCCTCATGTTTCAACCAAGTCGCATACAGTTTGCCTTTGATGTCGGTATGCAGGGTATTGTTGGCAACATTCAACGTGGCTTTTCCTACGCCGTCACCGGTACTGTTGACATCCACAATGGCATCGTTCAGTTTGCCGTGGAGGGACAACGTATTGTTGGTCACGTTGTACTCTTTGGCATTGGTACGCATATAGGCGAATTCACGATAACCGGCCGACTCTTCGCGAACGGTAATATTGTTGTTGTTTAACGTTATCGAACCATGCAGGGGGACATCCGAGCGGTGTTCTTCAAAATAGAACGGCACGGCTCCCGGTGCAATTTTTCCGATATTGGCAGTATTGTCGCTGATATTGATGGTGCCCGTACCGATACCGTCGTGTTTGCTGACATGATCATATGTGTTGTTAATCACTGCCATCAGGTATTTGGTGGACTCACCGTCGATTTTGTTGTCGGTAATATTCAGCGTGTAATCCATTTTGTTTTCATGGTTACGGAATTCGATGCCATAAGTTTGGATGTGGTTTTGGTACACTGCCAAATTTTTAATGGTATTGCCGCTGATGTCGTAATAACCTTTATCCGCCGTATGCAAATCGCGCAATTGGGTATTGGTTTGCACTTGGATGCCAGAATACATGTGGTAATACCTACCTAAATCATCATCCATATAAAGACGGAAATTCGGGTCTTGCGTAATAACGTTGTCTTTAATTTTCACGTTATCCATGGAAAATTGGCGGTTGTAGGCAGCGATACCATACAGACGGTCGCCATTTAAGACATTGTTTTCGATAACGATACCGGTACCATCATGCACATCCAAACCTTTACGGTAGTTATGGTCTGTCGTATTGTTGCGGAAAGTAATGCCGTAGTTGTAGCTGCCTGCCATGGCAGTCATGCCATAACCTGTACCGCCATCAGCCTCGTGACCGTTCCACTCCAATCTATTGCCTTCGCCGACAAAGTTCTTTTGATATCCGACCATCGCGCCGGCAACACGGTTGTGGTGCAGATAGGAGTCGACAATACGGTTGTTCTCACCCAAAGGCAGATGGTCATATTGTTCGTTGATCTCACCGCTTTGAACGCGTGCTTTGTAAGTTTGGCTCTTACCTGCTTCCCTAACCAATGCATCAGTCGATGTAAACATCACACCGGCACGGTTGACTCCGGATACTTCGACTTTGCTGATTAAAGTATGGTCGGCATCGTTGACCAAAATGCCGCTGACTTTTCCGAAGTAACTCAAGCCCTTCCGGTAAAAGTCCGGATTGGTATATTTAACAGAAAGATTCGCAATCGTTTTATGGCTTTGTCCATCCACCAAAATACCGGCGAATGCGCGAATATCATCGTGATTGGTATTGGGGTTAAACACGCCGACCTGCGCTTTATCAAAGGTGATCAGCGTTTTGCCCATGCCCGAACCAAAAATACCTTTGACCCCTGAATTATTGCCATTGATGACAATTTGATCGGAAATATAGTAAGTACCGTCCATGAACAGCATGGCTTTTTCTTTGTGTGCCGCAGTCAATGCCGCTTTGATGGCTGCCAAGCTGTCTTTTTTCCCGGTCGGATCTGCGCCAAAATCATTGACGTCGATGTATCTGCCAAATTCTTTCGATTGATGAACGGTGTAGTTGGAAACCTCCCCTTCTTTTACTTCATCTTGATGATTGGCTTGATGTTCGGCCTGTCTGGCAGTATGGGCTTCATTGGATTTTGAAGTATTGTGTCGAGCCGTTTCTTTATTGTCACCAGCCTGATTGTCTTCATGTTTGTGGGCAACCGTTACCACTGTTGCTGAATGCGCCGCTTTACCGTTGGTTTGATGATGGTGTGCAACATCATTTTCAGTATGTTGCGCTTTCTCGGCAGCCTGTTTTTCAGCCAGGATTGCTTTGGTTTTAGCGGCAATTTCCGCTTGTTTGGCTGCATGTGCGGCTTTTGATTTTTCTAACGCTTCAGCCTGTCTTGCAGCCGATGCTGCTTTGGCTTTTTCCAAGGCTTCGGCTTGACGTACTGCAGCAGCGGCTTTTGCCTTTTCCATAGCTTCTGCATGTCTTGCAGCGGCGGCGGCAACAGCGGCCTGTCTAGCAGCTTGGTATTTTGCCATGACCTGCTCTTTGGCTGCTTGAGCTTCTGCCTGTTTGCGTGCAACGACATCAGCACGGAGAACCTGAGACATGATGGCCATTTCTTTGCTGGTTAATTTACTGCGGTCGGCAACCGGCGCCGGTTTGGTATTTTTTGAAGTATTGACTGCAGCAGTATCGGCAGAGGGCGTATGTTGCAGACCAAAAATTTTATCCTGCCCCCTCAATTGTTTAGGGAGGGCTGCTGCCAGATTCAGACCACCAAAAGAATGGTCGTAAATCAATTTGTTCAATGCAGAAGGAGCATGGCCGGCATGATCTTGGCTTGCGGCTACTGCATGATTAGATTGAGAAGTTTGACTTTTAGTGTGAACTCTTGTTTGTCCGAGATTGAAGAAAGAGTACGTGGTTTTAGTTGACATAATATATTTTCCCTAGTTTAAAAGCCGCAGACTTGCGTCTGAAGCAACGAAAGCAATGCTTTCCTACCCTTTTTCAGCGATTTTTATATGTCGTTTGAATGATTTGAAATCATTTCCATCGTCATTTAAATAGCTGTAACGATTATTACTCATTCTAAAACCTCAAAACCTGACGCTCTTTTTTTAATCCTTCCGCCTTTTAAACATAAAACCGCACTTAAATATCCCTATAACATTCAGACGACTTTTCATGATCTTGTAAAAGTCATTCCAAAGCTCTCACTTTGGAACAGTCATCTTGTAATGTCACATTAATATATTAAACACTGCTTTACATTAAAAAACGAAAACCTAAGTCTATCAGAGTTCTAGAGTATCTATTTAGTTCACTGCGATGTCGATTTAAGTCCCTTTTTTCGACATTTTTCAGCAACTAAATATACCAAACGAGTAATGAAATGATTCTAGCATATTGAATTGGTATAATTACATTTTCATAACTTAGCAAATATTAAAATTTTTTAATTATTTGAAAAATAGAAAAATTTTTTTATTTTTTAGTTCAAATAGTGACTGTTTTTCACAACAACACACCAAACATCGGGATATTTTTTTACAAATGGCACGACAAAATCTGTTTACAAAATAAAAAGGTCGTCTGAAAAGAAATTTTCTTTCAGACGACCTTTGGATCTGTTCTATTAATACGAAATCAAATCAGCACACTTCAACCAACCAGCCATGTTTGTCTTCCGCCAAACCGTATTGGATGTCGGTCAAGGCTTTGCGCAAAGCGTAGCCGCGTTCTTGGCTCTTCACTTCGATTTCTTTGCCGTCGATGACAAAAGAGGTTACGGGCGAGATGACGGCGGCGGTGCCGGTCAGAATCGCTTCCGCGCCCTCTTCGACTGCGGCTTTGAGTTCGTCCACGGTGAAATTGCGTTCGCTGACGGTGTAGCCCAAGTCTTTGGCGACGGTCAGCACAGAATCGCGGGTAACGCCGTGGAGGAATTCGTCGGTCAACGGTTTGGTGATGATTTCGTTGCCTTTAATCAGGATAAAGTTGGACGCGCCGGTTTCCTGTACGTCGCCGTTCGGGCAGAACAGGACTTGATTTGCACCATGTTCGGCTTTTGCCTTCAACACCCAAGGCATGGCGGAGGCGTAGTTGCCGCCGCATTTGACGCGGCCCATGTGCGGTGCGCAGCGGATGTGCTCGGTTTCAACCAAAATTTTCACGGGCGAACCGGCTTTGAAATAGTCGCCGACCGGAGACGCGAGGATATAGAGTAGCGCAGTTTCGGACGGTGAACCGGCTTTGCCGATAACAGGGTCGGTACCGATGAGCGTCGGGCGCAGATACAGCGCTGCAGGCGCATCGGGAATTTCATCGGCGGCGCGTTTGACCAATTCGATCAGTGCATTCAGATAGGCTTCGGTTTCGGGTCGCGGCAGGT
Source organism: uncultured Neisseria sp. (assembly GCA_963552075.1). Classification (GTDB taxonomy): domain Bacteria; phylum Pseudomonadota; class Gammaproteobacteria; order Burkholderiales; family Neisseriaceae; genus Neisseria. The sequence continues at coordinate 514 of CAUVJL010000113.1, read as the reverse complement.
GCAAAATGTCTGCGCTTTGCTGCATACGGGCGATGTTTGCCGTCGGACGGAACAAGACGATTTTGCCGTTTGCCTGACGGAAGGCTTTTAAACCTTCAAAGCATTCGCTGCCGTAATGCAGGGCGTGCGCGCCGGGCGCGAGGGTGAGGTCTGAGGAAGTTTGCCATTCGGTCGGCTGCCATTTGCCGTCCTTGTGGGCGATAACGGGCATTTGGGCGTGGAAGACGCTGCCGAACACGGCGGGTACGGGTCTGCTCATGGTGATTACCTTTCTTATTCTGTTTGGTTCTGTTTAGATATTAAAAGTTGAAAGATACGCCTGTACGGATGGTTTTGACAAGTCCGAATACTTGTTTCGCAAACAGCTTTCGCCCAAGCCCTTGCCTGATAACGAAATACGGAAAACCATCCATTCCGATACGCATACGAATTGTCAGCAATCATGCCTACCGTGTACTACATATATAGTGGATTAAATTTAAATCAGGACAAGGCGACGAAGCCGCAGACAGTA
>CAUVJL010000112.1:0-8414 GCA_963552075.1 uncultured Neisseria sp. | reverse complement strand
TACTGTCTGCGGCTTCGTCGCCTTGTCCTGATTTAAATTTAATCCACTATATTTTAATGCTTTAATGGTTTGAAAAAAGGCGTGCAGGAACGCCCACCTTGCAATTTATCTGCCTCAAGCGTAATGGATACCCAATACTTTGGCGTTGTGGCTGATGATTTCTTCGGCAAGCTGCGGGTTGTCGTTGAGCTTGATGCCGAAGCCGGGAACAAGTTCTTTCAGACGACCTTCCCATGAGGAAATGCGGCTTGGGAAGCATTGGTGGATCAGTTTGATCATCAAGGGTACGGCGGTTGATGCGCCGGGGGATGCGCCCAAGAGTGCGGCGAGCGAGCCGTCGGCGTGGGCGACGATTTCGGTGCCGAATTGGAGGACGCCGCCTTTTTCGGAGTCTTTTTTGATGATTTGAACGCGTTGTCCTGCGGTGATGAGTTCCCAGTCGTCAGGGTTTGCTTCGGGGTAGTATTCCAGCAGGGAGGCGAAGCGTTCTTCTTTGGTTTTGCGCAATTCGCCCAAGAGGTATTTGGTCAGGGGCATATTTGCCCAACCCGCGCGCAGCATGGGGTAGAGGTTGTCCAAGTGGATGGACAGGGGCAAATCCATGAGCGAGCCTTGTTTGAGGAAGTTGGAGCGGAAGCCTGCGTAAGGGCCGAACATGAGGTGGCGTTTGCCGTCCACGTTGCGGGTGTCGAGGTGCGGGACGGACATGGGTGGCGCGCCGACGGAGGCTTGTCCGTACACTTTGGCGTTGTGTTGCGCGGCGGTTTCGGGGTTGCTGTTGCGGAAGAACAGTCCGGAAACGGGGAAGCCGCCGTAGCCTTTGCCTTCGGGGATGCCGGATTTTTGCAGCAGGGTCAGTGCGCCGCCGCCTGCGCCGAGGAAGAGGAAGCGGGTGCGGAGGGTGAGCTGTCCGTCAGGGTTGCGGGTGTCGCTGGTTTTGAGCACCCATGCGCCGTCGGATTCGCGTTTGATGTCGTCGACGTGGCGGTTGAACTCGGTTTTGACGCCTTTTTCGCGCAGGTATTGCACCATTTGGCGGGTCAGGCTGCCGAAATCGACGTCTGTGCCTTCGGCGGAGTAGTTGGCGGCGACGGGTTGTCCTTCTTTACGGCCGTTGATGACCAGCGGCGCCCATTCGGCGATTTTGGCGCGGTCGGTGGAGAATTCCATCCGTTCGAAGAGTTTTTGGGATTTGAAGGCGTCGAAACGTTTTTGCAGGTAGTCGCAATGGTCGGTGTTCATGACCAGCGACATGTGCGGGACGGTATGGATGAAGGAGTTGTCGGTGATTTTGCCTTCTTCTACAAGCGATGACCAGAACTGGCGGCTGATGTGGAATTGTTCGGCAATATTGAGGGCGCGGGTAGGGTCGATGGTGCCGTCTGCGCCGAGCGGGGCGTAATTGAGTTCGCATAACGCGGAATGCCCTGTGCCGGCGTTGTTCCAAGCGTTTGACGATTCCAGCGCTACGTCTTCCAAGCGTTCGATAAGGGTGATTTCCCAAGACGGTTCGAGTTCTTTGAGCAAAACGCCCAAAGTCGCGCTCATAATGCCTCCACCCACCAAGACAACATCTGTTGCTTCAGCCATGGTTGTACTCCTAGAAACAGGCATATCCTGCCTTTATGATTATCCGTTGTATTACGAACGCCTGTTTCGGCGGTAAAACCTGCTGGCGCGGTGTTTTTGGCGTGGAAGATTGCGCGCGGGTTTTACGTTTTGAACCGATGTTAAACCGTTCATAATATGTTATTGAGAATTTAGTGGATTTTTCTGAGAATTGCAAAGATTTTCTGTTTGGATTTACATAAACGCGGTTTGAAAAGGTCGTCTGAAACATTCAGACGACCTTTATTTATCAGGTGTTTAGCGGGGTTGTGCCTGATTTCATTCACTTCTTAAAGACTTCAGATTGTCAGCAAGATGGACGTGTTTTGATGAAAAAATGAAGAAGAAAACGTTTTTTCAGGACGCGTCATAAGCTGCCGCTTTTTTGAGCAGTTTTGCCCTTGCCTGCGGCCATTCTTCGCGCAGCAGGCTGTATTCCACCGTATCGCGCACGCTGCCGTCTTTCCGCAATTTGTGGCAGCGCAAGATGCCGTCTTGGTGTGCGCCCAAGCGTTCGATGGCGCGTTGGGAGGCGGTGTTGAGGTTGTCGGTCTGCCAGCAGGCGCAGCGGCAGTTTAAAGTGTCGAAGACGTAGTCGAGCAACATGATTTTGCAGGCGGTATTGATGCGCGTGCGCCGTGCCGACAGGGCGTACCATGTAAAACCGATGTAGAGGCGGGGGATGGCGGGGTCGATGTGGTAAAGCGAAGTCGAGCCGACGATTTTGCCCGTGTCTTCGTCGATGACGGCAAAGGCGAGGCGGGTTTGCGTGGCGGTGCGGATATAGTCCGCCACTTGGTCGGGTTCGGGCGCGGTGGTTACGTTCAGCTTCCAGATTTCGCCGTCGCAAACTGCTTCGCGCAAACCGGCTTCGTGTGCCGCCGTCAAAGGCTCGAGACGGACGCGGTCGAAGGACAAAACGGGAACAGATGAAAAATCAGCCATGAGGTTTCCTTTGTATTTGAAGATTTGAGTTTTCAGACGACCTTTTATAGTGTCTTAACGGGCAACATCTTTGAGGTCGTCTGAAAGCTATTGATTAATGATGTTTGAACACCAGCACGCCCGACTCCGATACAAACCCGTCCAGCGGCAGGTCGTGCGGTTCGCGCGGCAGCGTGTCAACCAGTTGGCAAGCGAAGCCTACGCCTATGGTTTTTGCCTGTAAACGGTATTTCATCGCCGCGAGCGTCGCGTCGTAATAGCCGCCAGCCTGCCCTAAGCGGTAGCCTTCGCGGTCCATGCCGACAATCGGGACAAACAATATCGATAAACCGTGTACGCGGATTTTGCGTCCCGAAAACTGCGGCACATGCAGCTTCGCCCTGCCGCGTTTGCGTTCTTGTTTCGCCCCGTCGGCAGGATAGGGCGTGAACCACATCCGCCGCGAACGCGGTTCGATATAAGGCAGATAGAGTTTGGCGCCGCGTTTTTGTGCTGCGCGGACAAAGCCGTCCAGCCGCAGCTCGCTGCCCATCGGCCAATACACGCCGATCTTCCGTCCCTTCTTGATATAACGTTTGAGCAGGCGGTTAACCGTTTGCCCCGCCGCCAACCGCCCTTGATGTCCCATCTGCGCGCGGGCGCGACGCAATTCTCGGCGCAGGGCGTGTTTTTCCTCATTCCTCATTTCAGACGACCTTTTGAGTGTTGTTGTAGAATACGGCGATTATAAACGCTCCGTTAACATCAAAACAGGATTCCGCCATGTGGCATATCGTCCTTATCGGCTACCTCTTTGTCGCGGTCATGTATTCCGCCGCCCAACCCAGCATCGCGCGCGCTTTGATTTATTTGGTTTTTTGGGCAGTCCTGCCCGTCGCGTTTACCGTTTTCACCGTCACAATCCGCCGCCGCAACTGCCTGATGAAGCAGCAGGAAAAGGAAGCATTCGAACAAAGCCGCCGCGCAGCCGGACAAGAAGGCGGCAAACAGGACGGCAGTACATAAAATCCCTTTTCAGACGACCCCTTATCCGCTATAATCCGTCAGTTTTCCATTTCGGAAACACACTATTTTTTAAAACTTATGCCCACTTTCGCCGAAGGGTGCTTGACAATAGGCGCAGCCTATCAAGTTCTATGCGATTGAATGTGTGCTCTTAACCCTTTCAAGGAAATAAAATGTCTCAAATTACTATGCGTCAGATGATTGAAGCCGGCGTTCACTTCGGCCACCAAACCCGTTTCTGGAACCCGAAAATGGCACAATACATTTTCGGTGCGCGCAATAAAATCCACATCGTCAACCTGGAAAAAACCCTGCCGATGTTCCAAGAAGCGCAAGAAGCCGTACGCCGTCTGGTTGCCAACAAAGGCACCGTGCTGTTTGTCGGCACCAAACGCCAAGCGCGTGAAATCATCCGCGAAGAAGCTACCCGCGCCGGTATGCCTTTCGTCGATCACCGTTGGTTGGGCGGTATGCTGACCAACTACAAAACCGTTAAGCAATCCATCAAACGCCTGGAAGAAAAAACTGCTGCCCTGGAAAACGCTGCCGAAGGCGGTTTCAACAAAAAAGAAATTCTGGAAATGCAACGTGACGTTGAAAAACTGGAACGTTCTTTGGGCGGTATCAAAAACATGAAAGGCCTGCCTGACGCGATTTTCGTTATCGATACCGGCTACCAAAAAGGTACTCTGGTTGAGGCTGAAAAACTGGGCATCCCTGTTATCGCCGTAGTCGATACCAACAACAGCCCTGACGGCGTGAAATACGTTATCCCTGGTAACGATGACTCCGCCAAAGCCATCCGCCTGTACTGCCGCGGCATCGCCGACGCAGTTTTGGAAGGTAAAAACCAAGCGCTGCAAGAAACTGTAGCCGCTGCCCAAGAAGCTGCTGCCGAGTAATTCGGTACACGGAAGAGGGGCGTTATGCCCCTTTTCTCAAATCCCGTTCTGAAATCCGTTTCAGACGGCCACTATTTCCAAACACGGCAAATGGCCGTGTTCCCAAAAATCTAGGAGATTCAAAATGGCAGAAATTACTGCAAAAATGGTTGCCGACCTGCGCGCCGCTACCGGCCTGGGCATGATGGAATGCAAAAAAGCCTTGGTTGAAGCTGAAGGCAACTTCGACAAAGCCGAAGAAATCCTGCGTATTAAATCCGGTGCGAAAGCCGGTAAACTGGCCGGCCGTACTGCTGCCGAAGGCGTATTGGCTTACGCGATCAACGGCAATGTCGGCGCATTGGTTGAAGTAAACTGCGAAACCGACTTCGTTGCCAAAGACGCAGGTTTCGTAGAATTCGCCAACTTCGTTGCGAAAACCGCTGCCGAGAAAAAACCGGCTACCGTTGAAGAGCTGAGCGAACTGGTTGAAGCAGAACGCAAAGCCATCATCGCCAAATTGGGCGAGAACATGTCTGTCCGCCGCTTCCAAGTCATCGATACCGCCAACCAACTGGTTGCCTACATCCACGGTGCATTGGCTACCGAAGGCGTATTGGTTGAGTTCAAAGGCTCTGAAGACGTAGCGCGTAAAATCGGTATGCACATCGTTGCCGCCAAACCGCAATGCGTAACCGAAGCCGAAGTAGATGCCGAAACCATCGAAAAAGAACGCCACATCTACACCGAGCAAGCCATCGCTTCCGGCAAACCTGCCGACATCGCCGCTAAAATGGTTGAAGGCCGTATCCGCAAATTCTTGGCCGAAATCACTCTGAACGGCCAAGCATTCGTAATGAACCCTGACCAAACTGTTGCCCAATTCGCTAAAGAAAACGGCACTGAAATCATCAGCTTCGTCCGCTACAAAGTAGGCGACGGTATTGAAAAAGCCGTTGTCGACTACGCAGCCGAAGTTGCCGCTGCTGCTAAAGTGTAAGGCAGAGATGAAAAAGAAAGCACCTGGATTCCAAACGAATCAGGGTGCTTTTTTTTGAGAGTTACACTGTTTATAGTGGATTAACTTTAAACCAGTACGGCGTTGCCTCGCCTTGCCGTACTATCTGTACTGTCTGCGGCTTCGTCGCCTTGTCCTGATTTAAAGTTAATCCACTATAGAATACTGTTGGAAATAGAATATTTCATCATAATCAACACATAATAATTTATCCAAACCCATACACCCACGGAAAACGCGTTACCCTGTCAGCCAAACATCCCGAAAGGTCGTCTGAAAAATCAAACGCCCTTTCCACGAATTGAAGCAGCGCTCTAAACACTCGGCGCTATCCACCTAAAGAAAGCAAGGTATCCCATGACACAGCAAATCAAATACAAACGCGTATTACTGAAACTCTCCGGCGAATCCCTGATGGGTTCCGACCCTTTCGGCATCAACCACGACACCATCGTCCAAACCGTCGGTGAAATCGCCGAAATCGTCAAAATGGGCGTACAAGTCGGCATCGTCGTCGGCGGCGGCAACATCTTCCGCGGTGTATCCGCCCAGGCAGGCAGCATGGACCGCGCTACCGCCGACTACATGGGCATGATGGCGACCGTCATGAATGCGCTCGCCCTCAAAGATGCTTTCGAAACCCTCGGCATCAAAGCGCGTGTACAATCCGCGCTTTCCATGCAGCAAATCGCCGAAACCTACGCCCGTCCCAAAGCCATCCAATACCTCGAAGAAGGCAAAGTCGTCATCTTCGCCGCCGGTACGGGCAACCCCTTCTTCACCACCGACACCGCCGCCGCCCTGCGCGGAGCCGAAATGAACTGCGACGTCATGCTCAAAGCCACCAATGTGGACGGCGTTTATACCGCAGACCCGAAAAAAGACCCGTCCGCTACACGCTACGAAACCATTACCTTTGACGAAGCCTTGAACAAAAACCTCAAAGTCATGGATGCGACTGCCTTCGCCCTCTGCCGCGAACGAAAACTCAACATCGTCGTCTTCGGCATCGCCAAACAAGGCTCGCTCAAACGCGCCATTACCGGCGAAGACGAAGGCACGCTGGTTCACTGCTGATTCCTATCGGGCAATAATTGAAGTGATTTGATCAAGTAAAAGGTCGTCTGAAAACCCGAAACTGGGTTTTCAGACGACCTTTTGGATGGTTGGGCAACATAAGAATCAGGCAATGAAGCAAAGTTTTTGCATCTACTCTACATTTGCCCGTCTGGAGACCGATTTGCCTAGATTTGCATATTCTGTCGTACAATACGCGCTTTCAGACGACGTCTGGACTTTTGAAGGAATAAAACGGATGAATTTGTTAGGAGCTTTGGCAAAGGTCGGTAGTTTGACGATGCTGTCGCGCATACTTGGCTTTTTGCGTGATGCGGTAATTGCCCGCACGTTTGGTGCGAGCATGGCGACCGACGCTTTTTTTGTGGCATTTAAACTGCCCAACCTGCTGCGCCGTATCTTTGCGGAAGGGGCGTTTGCCCAGGCTTTTGTGCCGATTTTGGCGGAATATAAGGAAACGCGTTCGAAAGAAGCGACGGAGGCGTTTATTCGCCATGTGGCAGGGATGTTGTCATTTGTCTTGGTCATCGTTACCGCGCTGGGCATTCTAGCCGCGCCTTGGGTGATTCAGGCTTCCGCGCCCGGCTTTAAAGAGCCGAAAAAGATTTTGCTTTCCATCGATTTGCTGAAGATAACGTTCCCGTATATCTTGTTTATTTCTCTGTCTTCCTTTGTCGGCTCAATCCTTAATTCCTATCATAAGTTCAGCATTCCTGCGTTTACGCCGACGTTTTTAAACATCTCTTTTATCGTATTCGCACTGTTTTTTGTGCCGTATTTTGATCCGCCTGTGACCGCGTTGGCGTGGGCGGTCTTTGTCGGCGGTATTTTGCAGCTTGGCTTTCAGCTCCCTTGGTTGGCGAAATTGGGCTTTTTGAAGTTACCTAAGCTGAATTTCAAAGATGCCGTGGTCAACCGCGTGATGAAACAGATGGCACCTGCAATTTTGAGTGTGAGCGTGGCGCAGATTTCTGTGGTGATCAACACGATTTTCGCATCCTATCTGCAATCGGGCAGCATCACGTGGATCTATTTCGCCGACCGCCTGATGGAGCTGCCCAGCGGTGTTTTGGGCGCTGCGCTCGGTACGATTTTGCTGCCGACTTTGTCTAAACACGCCACTAATCAGGATTCGGAGCAGTTTTCCGGCTTGCTCGACTGGGGTTTGCGTCTGTGTATGTTGCTGGCGCTGCCAGCGACAGTCGGGTTGGCGGTATTGTCGTTCCCGTTGTTGGCGACGCTGTTTATGTCCAGTAAGTTTTCACTGTTTGACGCGCAGATGACGCAGCAAGCGTTGATTGCCAATTCTGTCGGTATACTCGGATTCATCATGGTCAAAGTGTTGGCACCCGGTTTCTATGCGCGGCAAAACATCAAAACGCCGGTCAAAATCGCCATCTTTACGCTCGTCTGCACACAGTTGATGAACCTTGTCTTTATCGGTCCTTTGAAGCACGCAGGGCTTTCGCTCGCCGTCAGTTTGGGCGGGTGTATCAATGCAGGATTGTTGTATTACCTGTTGCGCAAACACGGCATTTACCACCCCAGCAAAGGATGGGGAATTTTCCTGATTAAAATAGTGCTGTCGCTTGTTGTGATGGGCGGGGGATTATGGGCTGCACAGACTTACCTGCCTTTTGATTGGGTACACGTTGGTGCTTTGCGTAAAGCAGGACAGTTGTGCATCTTGGTTGCGATAGGCGGCGGTTTGTATTTCGTGTCGCTGGCTGCGCTGGGTTTCCGACCGAGAGATTTCAAACGGGTGGAAACTCGCTAGAGGCTGTTAAGACGTAAAAGAGGTCGTCTGAAAACCTATATTTCAGGTTTGAACTGGCCCCCAAATCTTGGACACTCATAAAAGCCTATTCAGGCGCTCTGTG
>CAUVJL010000111.1:0-8513 GCA_963552075.1 uncultured Neisseria sp. | reverse complement strand
ATAGTACGGCAAGGCGAGGCAACGCCGTACTGGTTTAAAGTTAATCCACTATATTATAAGTGAAATCGTCAACAATCAGGAGGGCAAGACAAAATCGCAAACAAGGAAACGCCGTATTGCTTTCAGGTCCATTTACGGGAACACCCAAAAATACAGCTTGAAATGAAAACAGCCGGATTCTGCAATATGACAGAATCCGGCTGATACAAATCAAATGAACAGGTTTTCAAGAATATCCGAAGTTGGTTGGGCGATTCACATTTTCAGACGACCTTCGATCATCTTTCCATTATTATGAATCCCTACCCTGATTATAACGCTTTCAGGCGGGCAATCCGGTTTTCCAAAGAGGGGTGGGTGCTGAGCAAAGAATCTTTGGCATCGCTGGCGATACCCATCGCATTCATTTGCTGCGGCAAATCGCTCGGGTTGCCTTTCAAGCGTTGCAGCGCGGCAATCATTTTGGGCGCGCCGACCAGTTTGGCGGCTCCCGCATCCGCACGGTATTCGCGCTGACGGCTGAACCACATCACGATGATGCTTGCCAAAAAGCCGAACACGACCTGCAATACCATGCTGACTAAAAAATATGTGCCTTGCGAAGTGTTGCCGTCGTTGTTGCGTGCAATCATGCCGGAAACGATGCGGGCAAGGAAAACCACAAACGTATTGACCACGCCCTGTATCAAGGTCAGCGTAACCATGTCGCCGTTGCCGACGTGCGCCATTTCGTGCGCCAAAACGGCTTCGACTTCGTCCCGCGTCATGCGCTCGAGCAAACCCGTACTCACCGCAATCAGCGAACTGTTGCGCGTGGCACCGGTTGCAAAGGCATTGGGTTCGGGGGAATGGTAGATCGCCACTTCCGGCGTTTTCAGGCTCCACTGCCTCGCCTGTGCTTCCACAGTTGCCAACAACCACGCTTCCACTTGATTGCGCGGCTGTACGATGACTTCCGCACCGACTGAGTTTTTCGCGATGGATTTGGACATCAATAATGAAATGATCGAACCGGCAAAGCCGACGACGGCCGAGTACACCAGCAGGCTGCCGACCTGATCCGTACTGTGTATGCCAAGTACGGCCAAAACAACGCGGATGACGACCAAAACGGCAATATTGGTTGCGAGAAACAAGAAGATTCGTTTCACCGGGGAGATTCCTTTTTTGGGTATGGTTGGTTTATGTTTTTGATTGATATAAAAGAACAACAAAATTAAACAACATCAAGATATTGAAGTTTACTTTGCACGCTGCGCTTTATATCGAAACCGGTTGGAATTCAAATTATCGGTTTACCCTAAAATTCTCGAGCGAATTCACAATCAGGCTGTAAGACTTATACCGCATTACTGCTAATGCTGCGGTATTTTCTCAAAAAGAGGCGGATTCTAAAATGCCGTACTTGGAAAAGGTATGCAAAACCAAAGTATCATTTTGACTAAACAGGAGATTTAGCGTTAACAAAATGCCATTTTCCCCTCAAAAACGTATTGATTACCCGTCCGAATATACCTAATAAAGACCGTTACTCCTCTTTTGATTGCCACCCCACCCCGAAATCTGATAAATAACGAATATAACATTTACATTAAATCCGTGCGCAAATCATGAAACGCAAAACCTCCCTCAATCTCGTTCTTGCCAGCATTGCGGTTGCCATTGCCTTGATTACGGCTGCGGCTTTTTGGTTTTATCACAGCCCTTACGGTCCGACCATCCCACTTATCCGTACCGGCTCTTCACAATCCATTACCCAACCCGACCAACCATCCCCGAAAATCGTCCAGTCTGCGCGCAACCAAATCGGCAAGACCCTGCGTTATGACTCTGCCTATACCAAACTCAAATATCCGATGGGTGACGTACCGATGAAAAAAGGCGTATGCACCGACGTCATCATCCGCGCCCTGCGCGACCAAAATATGGATTTGCAAGAACTTGTCCATCAAGATATGAGCCGAAACTTCTCCGCCTATCCCAACCGTTGGGGCTTGAAACAACCCGATGCCAACATCGACCACCGCCGGGTGCCCAACCTCATGACTTATTTCACACGCCAAGGCTGGGCGGTACAGGATACGAATTATCAGGCAGGCGATATTGTGACTTGGGAGCTTAAAGGCAACCGCCCCCACATCGGCATCGTCTCCGACCGCAAAATCGGAGACAGACCCTTGATTATCCACAATATCGGTTTGGGAACCCGCGAAGACGACATCCTCTACCGCTATACTATTACCGGACATTTCAGGCTTCCCGTTCAGTAAATTTTCCATCGTGTTATAGTGAATTAAATTTAAATCAGGACAAGGCGACGAAGCCGCAGACAGTACAGATAGTACGACAAGTCGAGGCAACGCCGTACTGGTTTAAAGTTAATCCACTATACAAACAACCATCCCCAAAGGTCGTCTGAAACCCGATACTCTTTGACAAGGCATCCTGACAAGCGTACGGATGCCTGAATATTCTGACGCAGGCAGGAGGCGGCTAATCAATACATTTGATAACCAAGCCGGTAAGGCAGCCCCACCATAGCCCTTTCACAACGTTTTTACTATAATCCCTCATTTCCTCCCCTGCCCCGTGCATCATGCCCAAAGCCACTTTCTACACCCACGCCGCCGACCCCGCCGCCTTCGCCTGCCGCCTGATTGCGCGCGCCATACGCGACGGCGGGCAGATATTGGTCTGGTCAGATTCCGATGAAACCATCCGCCGCCTCGACCGCGACCTTTGGCAACAAATTCCCGAAAGCTTCATTCCGCATGAAATTTGGCAACCCGACCAACCCATGTCGTCTGAAACACCCGTATGGCTCGCGTTCGGCGATACTTTACCCACCGTCCCTGAAAACGCCACCGTCCTCAATCTCTCGCCCGACTTTTGGAACGAAGCCCCCGTCGTTCCCGCCCGCGTGCTTGAAATTGTAGGCAGCAGCTTGGAAGAGCTCGCCGACGCCCGCGAACGCTTCAGCGCATACAGAAAAAACGGCTTTACCATCGAACACCACGATATGACGGGCAAAGCCTAAAATCGAAGGTCGTCTGAAAACGGCTTTACACGATAAGCCGAAAATTTAAACAGCCTTGATTCCTTTTGATTCAAACTGGGCTATAATCCCGACTTTCTTTTACTGACCCCTTTTAAAAGACGAAAACATCATGAACAAAACTTTCAAATTCAGCGCATTGGCAATCGCCGCCGCCTTGGCACTGACCGCCTGCGACAAAAAAGACGCCAATACACCTGCTTCAGCCTCTGCGCCCGCATCGGCAGCTTCCGGCGCATCTGCCGCAAAAGACGCATCCTCTATCGGCACACCGGTCCAACAAGCCAGCTACGCAATAGGCATGGACACTGGCAACTTATTGAAACAAATGAAGGATCAGGGCACGGAAATCGACATGAAGGTCTTCATCGAAGCCTTGCAGGCTTCTTACGAAGGCAAAGAAAGCAAAATGACTGAAGCCCAAGCACAAGAAATCATGGTGAAATTCATGAAAGAACAACAAGCCAAAGCGGTGGAAAAACTTCAGGCTGACGCCAAAGCCAACCTGGAAAAAGGCGAAGCGTTCCTCAAAGAAAACGCCACTAAAGAAGGCGTGAAAACCACTGCTTCCGGCCTGCAATACAAAATCACCAAAGAAGGTGACGGCAAACAGCCTAAAAAAGACGACATCGTCGTTGTCGAATACGAAGGCCGCCTGATTGACGGTACCGTCTTCGACAGCAGCAAAGCCGGCGGTCCTGTCACCTTCCCCGTCAGCCAAGTTATCCCCGGCTGGGCCGAAGGCATCCAACTCTTGAAAGAAGGCAGCGAAGCCACCTTCTACATCCCGTCCAAACTTGCCTACCGCGACCAAGTCATGCCGGGCGGGAAAATCGGTCCGAATTCCACTTTGGTATTCGACGTGAAGCTGGTTAAAATCGGCAAACCCGAAGATTTCCAACCCGCTCCCGGTCAAGTTGACATTCAAAAAGTCCAATAAGCCTGCGCTTTAACCCGATGCCCGAACCGAATCCGTTTCGGGCATTTCTGTTCTGTATATTCGCAAAACATGGTTTACCCCGTTTCAGACGACCTCCTATCCCATCAAACCCTCAATAAACCCGCGCCATAACATTGCGATTTTGTTTTGCTATACAATAAAACCTACCAACCTCCTACAACCGACGCCATGAAAAACATCGTTATCCTCATCTCCGGCCGCGGCAGCAATATGCAGGCCATCGTCAATGCCGCCATTCCAGACGCCCGCATCTCCGCCGTCCTCAGCAACAGCGCAACCGCCGCCGGACTGGCTTGGGCAGCCGAGCGCGGCATCGCCACCGACAGCCTCAACCACAAAGACTTCCCCAGCCGCCTCGCTTTCGACCAAGCCATGATGGAGAAAATCGATGCCTATCAACCTGATTTGGTCGTCCTCGCAGGCTTTATGCGCATCCTCACGCCCGAATTCTGCGCCCATTACTCAAACCGCCTGATCAACATCCACCCATCCATCCTCCCCGCCTTCACCGGCCTGCATACCCACGAACGCGCCCTTGAAGCCGGCTGCCGCGTCGCAGGCTGCACCATCCACTTCGTAACCCCCGAGCTGGACTGTGGTCCGATTATCTCGCAAGGCATCGTCCCGATCCTCGACGGCGATACGCCCGACGACGTTGCCGCACGCGTCCTGACCGTCGAACACCGCCTTTTCCCGCAAGCCGTTGCCGATTTCGTTGCAGGTCGTCTGAAAATCGAAGGCAACCGCGTATTCAATTCAGAACGCAACGCCGAAGGACAAACCTTACTCGCGTAATCCTGCCCAATGCGCAGCATCCTACAAGGAAACACCATGAGCCAAAACCGGTTGACCCTTTCGGATATCATTTCCGAATCTGACTACCGTAAACGCCAAAGCAAAGCCATCGATTTATTCAACCAAAGCCTCAAAAACAACCCCGAAACAACGCGGGCGGTATGCGATTTTGTTGTCGGAGACCCGCTCAATAACCGCTCTTTTTCTCCCGGTTTCAAGCTGCACTGCCTAAACTGGCTGATCGACCATCACTTGGACCGCTGTGACGAAAGCTACGAGCAGCATCCTGAAGACGACGGCTTTCCCGAAGGCTTCGACGATTTAATCGATTGCCAGTGGAAATTCAAATGGATCATTCCCATGCTTGCCCGCGACCTCTTTCTCGACAAAAAGGAAATCGAGGAAGCGAACGAAACAATGCGTTACCACTATGAAAACATGCGGTTCAGTCTTTCATCATTTTATAAAACACTGATGCTGCAAAACATCCTGACCGGAGACCACGCCGCCGCCAAAGAAAATTTCCAAAAATGGCAGCAAACCGCCGCAGATGAATTTTCCGACTGTCCCGCGTGCGAACAGTCCGAGCAGGTCAATTTCTACCATTTTATCGGGCAGTACCAAAAAGCCATCGATACCGCCCAGCCCATCTTAACGGGCGAAATGACCTGCGCCGAAGTGCCGCACCTCACCTACTACCCCGTCATCGACAGCATGATAAGGCTGGGCAAATACGAGGAGGCGGAACGCCTTTTGGACGAAGCCATAGACAAAATCAACGTCGAAGAAGACGAAGAGTTCGTCCGCCTGATCCCCCTCTTTTCCCAACTGGCGTACAAACTCGGACAGTCGCAACGTGCCCTCGATTTGATGAACCGGCACGGCGACACCATCATTCGACATGCCCCAAACGACAATATGCTCTATTTGGACTACCTCATCGCGCTTTCTCCTTTTGACGAAAAAGCGGCGCAACATGCCCGCGAGTTTGCCGCAGACTTCGACAAACGCAACGGCAACAGCTATTACCAAAGCCAGATAGAATTTATGTTCGGTTCGGGCAATCTCCAATAAACCCAAGCTCGTCTGAAATTCTTTCAGACGACCCAAAACAGGAGGAATGACACCATGAAAACACCCACCCTACTAATCGCCGCCGCCCTCTCCCTAAGCGCCGCAAACGCCTATGCCGCAGGACTGCCCCAATCAGCCACCCTGAAATACTCCGGCAGCTACGGCATACCCGCCACCATGACCTTCACACGCAGCGGCAACCAA
Organism: uncultured Neisseria sp.; assembly: GCA_963552075.1. Taxonomy (GTDB): domain Bacteria; phylum Pseudomonadota; class Gammaproteobacteria; order Burkholderiales; family Neisseriaceae; genus Neisseria. The sequence goes on along the minus strand of CAUVJL010000111.1, from coordinate 2,424 downwards.
TACACCATCGTGTCCAGAATCAAAGTCCCGATGTACAGCATCCGCTTCGAATCCGGCGGCACCATCAGCGGCAACACCCTCCGTCCCAAATACTATAAAGACGTCCGCGGCGGCAAACTCTATGCCGAAGCCAAATTCAGCGGCAACAGCATCACTTACGGCAAAGCCGGCTCCAGCGAAACCGCCAAAACCGGCGGCACGACACTCGACCTCTTTACGCTGGCTTGGCAGCTTGCCGCCAACGATGCCCGCCTGCCGTCCGGCCTGAACATCACCAACGGCAAAAAACTCTACCCCGTCAACGGCATGACCAAAGTCAGCAGCGAAAACTACAAAATCGGCGGCGGTACCACCACAGTCAACAAATACCGCGTCAAACGCGGCGACGACACCGTAACCTATTCGTTCGCCCCCGCCTTCAACAACATCCCCGCCGAAATCAATTACACCGACGACGGCAAAACTTACGACCTCAAACTCACATCCGTCACCATCAACGGAAAAGCCGTCAAACCATAACGGCGCCAAACCCTTCCCGACAAACGGCCGTTTCCCAAAGGTCGTCTGAAAACCGAACTGCGCCCCAAAAGTTGGACATCCCCTCCAAACTATTAAGGTGCAGTTTTTTATCGCCAAACCATACCGATGCGCCTATGGTGTATTTCCATCTCAAAAGCATCCGCCGTTTTTTTTCAGACGACCTCGGTTTTTCAGTTGAACCGTATGCGTTTACAGGTTGGCAACCTTAATCCACTATATTTTTCAGATTGTAAACAATATGTTTAGCCTGATTTGGCACACGCTTGAGGCGTAACGGCGAAAATCTTTTAAAAAAGAAAGATATTGTGTTCTTGAATATTCTGTGCTGAAATTACATGACACTACAAAAATAGTGGTGCGTAAAAAATATAAAACAGACAAAGGAGAAACTCATGCAATGGTTTTTAGACAACCTCAAAGCCTTTTTTGAAACCATCAGCGGCTGGGTCTGGGGGCCTGTCATGCTGGTGCTGCTGGTCGGTACGGGTATTTTGCTGACCGTCATGTTGAAGGGCTTGCAATTCACCATGTTGGGCTATGCGCTGAAGCAGGCTTTCGTGCCGTCAAAGAAGCATGAAGACGGCGAAGACCACGAAGGCGATATTTCCCATTTCGCGGCGTTGATGACCGCGCTGTCGGCCACCATCGGTACGGGCAATATCGCCGGCGTGGCGACCGCGGTGGTAACCGGCGGCCCGGGCGCGGTATTTTGGATGTGGATGACCGCCATTTTCGGCATGGCGACCAAATACGGCGAAGGCGTGTTGGCGGTGAAATACCGCGTGACCAATTCCAAAGGCGAAATGTCCGGCGGCCCGATGTATTACATCGAAAAAGGCTTGGGCAAAAACTGGAAATGGATGGCCGTTGCGTTTGCCCTGTTCGGCACATTTGCTTCCTTCGGCATCGGCAGCTCGGTGCAGTCCAACTCGGTTGCGCAGGCAGTGCAAACCAGCTTCGGTGTCGAACCTGCCTACACCGGCGTGATATTGACCGTATTAACGGCCATCGTGCTTTTAGGCGGCATTAAGGGCATCGCCAAAGCGGCGTCCTTTATCGTGCCTGCCATGGCAGTATTTTATGTAGTGGGCGGTATTTCCATTATTGTCGTGAATTCTGACACGCTGATGCCTGCCGTCAAACTGATTTTCTCCGATGCGTTTAGCGCGCAGGCTGTGGCCGGCGGCGCCATCGGTACGGTCATCCGCTACGGCGTGGCGCGCGGTGTGTTCTCCAATGAAGCGGGCATGGGTTCGGCGCCGATTGCCGCCGCCGCCGCGAAAACCGACCATCCCGTCCGTCAGGCATTGGTTTCCATGACCGGTACGTTTTTGGACACCATCGTCGTTTGTTCGATTACCGGCATCATTTTGGTAATGGGCCTGCTCGGCGCGGGCGGCGAGTTTGTCAAACCTGAATTGAGCGGCGCGGCACTGACGACCGTCACGTTCCAAAAAATGCTGCCCGGCATCGGCGGCTGGATTGTCACCATCGGTCTGATTTTCTTCGCCTACTCAACCATTTTGGGCTGGTGCTATTACGGGGAGAAATGCGCGGTTTATGTATTCGGCGAAAAGTTTGCCGGTTTGTACCGCGTCGGTTATGTCTCTTCCGTCATGCTGGGTACAGTCTTGAGCCTTGATTTGGTATGGCTGGCTTCGGATACGTTCAACGGTCTGATGGCGTTGCCCAACCTGATCGCACTCCTTTTGATGATTAAAGTCATCGTCAATGAAACGCGCGACTTCAAACAAAAAGTCAAAGACGGAGCGTTGCCGCATTGATACCTGAGGTCGTCTGAAAGGTGTTTCAGACGACCCGATATCTGTATTTATAGTGGATTAACTTTAAACCAGTACGGCGTTGCCTCGCCTTGCCGTACTA
>CAUVJL010000110.1:0-8690 GCA_963552075.1 uncultured Neisseria sp. | reverse complement strand
CGAACGCGTCCCAACCCATAGGCTGCATGACGTTGAAGCCGTTTAAGCGTTTGAAACGGCTTAATACGTCGCCGATGGTGTAGTTGCGCACATGCCCCATGTGCAACTTGCCGCTGGGGTAGGGGAACATGGAGAGGCAGTAGTATTTGGGTTTGGAAGCGTCTTCGGAGACGTTGAAAATACGGGCGTCGTCCCATTTTTTCTGCGCCGCAGGCTCAATGGCGGCGGGCTGGTAATGTTCTTGCATGTTCATTCTGTTTTTCGCTTGAAAACGTTAGGAAAAATAAAGGAGGGATTATAGCAGGTTGTCGTTAGGTCGGTTTGACAAAGGTCGTCTGAAAACAGAACGGTATTTTTCAGACGACCTCACATTCAGACACTTGAGTTTTCCCCACCTTACCCATATATCCGGTCTAGTTTTTACACATATCAACAACCATCACTATCATGAGCAACCAAGATTTTTATGCAACACTCGGCGTGGCGCGCGGTGCGAGCGACGACGAAATCAAAAAAGCCTACCGCAAGCTGGCGATGAAATACCACCCCGACCGCAATCCCGGCGACAAAGAAGCGGAAGAAAAATTTAAAGAAGTTCAAAAAGCCTACGACACCTTGTCCGACAAAGAAAAACGCGCCATGTACGACCAATACGGCCATGCCGCGTTTGAGCAAGGCATGGGCGGCGGCGCAGGAGGATTCGGCGGTTTTGGCGGATTCGGCGGCGCGCAGGGCTTCGATTTTTCCGACATCTTCAGCCAAATGTTCGGCGGAGGCGGGGGCAGCCGTCAGCCAAACTATCAAGGCGCGGATTTGCAGGTCGGCGTCGAAATCACGTTGGAAGATGCCGCCAAAGGTATCAAAAAACGCATCAACATCCCGACCTACGAAGAATGCGATGTCTGCCACGGCAGCGGCGCAAAACCCGGCACGTCCGCATCGACTTGTTCGACCTGTCACGGTTCCGGTACGGTACACGTCCGCCAAGCCATTTTCCAAATGCAGCAGACATGTCCGACCTGCCACGGCACAGGCAAGGAAATCAAAGATCCGTGCGTCAAATGTCGTGGCGAAGGCCGCACCAAAACCAGCAAAACCGTTGAGGTCAACATTCCCGCCGGCATCGACGACGGTCAACGCATCCGCTTGAGCGGCGAAGGCGAACCGGGTACGCACGGCGCGCCCGCAGGCGATTTGTACGTCAACGTCCGCGTCAAAGAACACAAAATCTTCGAACGCAACGGTTTGGATTTGCATTGCGAGCTGCCCATCAGCTTCGCCGTCGCAGCCCTGGGCGGCGAAGTCGAAGTTCCGACCTTGGACGGCAAAGTCAAACTGAACATCCCGAAAGAAACGCAAACCGGCCGCCGTATGCGCGTCAAAGGCAAAGGCATCAAATCCCTGCGTTCCAGCGCGACGGGCGATTTGTACTGCCACGTTGTGGTGGAAACGCCGGTCAACCTGACCGACCGCCAGAAAGAGTTGCTGGAAGAATTCGAAAAAATCTCCACCGGCCTCGACCGCAGTCAAACCCCGCGCAAAAAATCGTTCTGGGACAAAGTCGGCGAACTGTTTGACTGATTTGGATTTGAAAACAGTAAAAGGTCGTCTGAAAGCTGATATCGTCGGCTTTCAGACGACCTTTTCATCTATCTGCAAGGCTTTCCCGCTATAATTCCCGCTTTCGCTATTTTCAGACGACCTCTTTTCTATGAAATCCTACCCCGATTCCTATCTCCATTTCGAAAACCTCGACGCCCCCGAAACGCAAAACTTCGCCGCTGAAGCGCATGCCGAAACGCGCGCGCGTTTTTTGGACAACGATAAGGCGCGCGCGCTGTCGGACGGGATTTTGGCGCAGATGCAGGACACGCGGCAGATTCCGTTTTGTCAGGAACACCGCGCGCGGATGTACCATTTTCATCAGGACGCAGAATATCCGAAAGGTGTGTACCGCGTATGTACCGCGGCGACGTACCGTTCCGGCTATCCCGAGTGGAAAATCCTGTTTTCAGTGGCGGATTTCGACGAGCTGCTCGGCGACGATGTGTATTTGGGCGGCGTGTCGCACTTGGTGGAAAAGCCCAACCGCGCGCTGTTGACCTTGAGCAAATCGGGCGGCGATACGGCTTATACGCTGGAAGTGGATTTGGAAGCAGGGGAATTGGTAGAAGGCGGTTTTCATTTTCCGGCAGGCAAAAACCATGTGTCGTGGCGCGATGAAAACAGCGTGTGGGTGTGTCCGGCTTGGGACGAACGCCAGTTGACCGAATCGGGCTATCCGCGCGAAGTGTGGCTGGTGGAGCGCGGCAAAAGTTTCGAGGAAAGCCTGCCGGTGTATCAAATCGATAAAGGCGCGATGATGGTAAACGCGTGGCGTTACCTTGATCCGCAGGGTTCACCGATTGATTTGATTGAAGCGTCGGACGGTTTTTACACCAAAACCTATTTGCAGGTGTCAGCCGAAGGCGAGGCGAAACCGTTAAACCTGCCCAACGATTGCGACGTAGTTGGCTATCTGGCGGGACATCTTTTACTGACGTTGCGCAAAGACTGGAACCGCGCGAACCAAAGCTATCCGAGCGGCGCATTGGTGGCAGTAAAATTAAACCGCGGCGAATTGGGTGCGGCGCAGCTTTTGTTTGCGCCTGATGAAACACAGGCATTGGAAAGCGTGGAAACGACCAAGCGTTTTGTGGTGGCGAGCCTGCTGGAAAACGTACAAGGCCGTCTGAAAGCATGGCGCTTTAGCGATGGCAAATGGCAGGAAGCTGAACTGCCGCGCCTGCCTTCGGGTGCGTTGGAAATGACCGACCAACCGTGGGGCGGAGACGTGGTTTACCTTGCCGCCAGCGATTTCACCACGCCGCTGACGCTGTTTGCGCTGGATTTGAACGTAATGGAACTGACCGTCATGCGCCGTCAGCCACAGCAGTTTGATTCAGACGGCATCAACGTGCAACAGTTTTGGACGACTTCGGCCGACGGTGAGCGCATTCCTTATTTTCACGTCGGCAAAAACGCTGCGCCCGACACGCCGACCTTAGTTTATGCCTACGGCGGTTTCGGCATTCCCGAATTGCCGCATTATCTGGGCAGCGTCGGCAAATATTGGCTGGAAGAGGGCAATGCCTTCGTGTTGGCGAACATACGCGGCGGCGGCGAGTTCGGTCCGCGTTGGCATCAGGCGGCGCAAGGCGTAAGCAAACACAAAAGCGTCGATGATTTGCTTGCCGTCGTGCGCGATTTGTCCGAACGCGGCATGAGTTCGCCCAAACACATCGGCTTGCAGGGCGGCAGCAACGGCGGCCTGATTACCGCCGCCGCCTTCGTGCGCGAACCGCAAAGCATAGGCGCGCTGGTGTGCGAAGTGCCGCTGACCGATATGATCCGCTATCCGCTGCTCTCCGCCGGCGCAAGCTGGACGGACGAATACGGCAATCCGCAAAAATACGAAGTCTGCAAACGCTGGCTGGGCGAATTGTCGCCGTATCACAATCTTTCAGACGGCATCAATTATCCGCCAGCGCTCATTACCACCAGCCTCAGCGACGACCGCGTCCATCCCGCCCACGCGCTCAAGTTCTACGCCAAATTGCGCGAAACCTCCGCACAATCGTGGCTCTACGCTCCCGACGGCGGCGGCCATACCGGCAACGGTACGCAACGCGAATCCGCCGACGAACTCGCCTGCGTGTTGCTGTTTTTGAAAGAGTTTTTGGGGTAAGGGCGGGTAGCGACACTGCTGCCGCGAATGAAAAAAGGTCGTCTGAAACTGCTTTTTCAGACGACCTTTTTTAATGGTTGTTTCAAATCAAAATATCTATGCCGCCGGCCCCATCAGCACTTCTTCGCATCCGAAGGCAAAAATCCGTAATGCCGCCTGAACGCTTCGTTGAACCGTCCCGCGTGGCGGTAGCCGCAAAAGTGCATCGCGGCTTGGACGGTGCTGCCCGATTCGATGAGGGCGAGCGCGTGTTCCAGCCGCAGGCGGCGCAAGCGTCCGGCGACGGTTTCGCCGGTTTGCGCTTTGAAATAGCGTTTCAGGTAGCATTCGTTCAATCCGACGCGGCGGGCGATTTCGGCGATGGTCAGCGGGCGGGCGAATTCGCTGTTCAAAATATCGGCGGCTTCGTCTATACGCCGTCGGCGGTAGCCGTTGTCGTGGCGGCGGAAGGTGAAGCGCAATAATCGGGCGGAGAGTTCCAGCGCGGCGGCTTCGTCGGCGAGCAGGCCGAAGCCGTCCGATTCGAACGGGCGTTGCAGCAGGGGGCAGGCCGCCGCCGTCAGTGCCGCCGCGTTTTGCGCCAGCCGTTGCAGGGCGAATCGGCCTATCGTTTGCGGCGAAAACAGGCGTTCGTCCAGCAAGCCTTCGTCGTGCCAGCGGCGCAGTTTTTCCAGCGAAAAATCCAAATGCAGCGCGCACATGCCGCCGTTGTCGGGCAGCAGGGTTTCGGATACGTCCGCCAACTCGCCGCGCACCAGCCAGATTTCGCCGGCAGACGGGCGGTATTCCCTGCCGCCCATTTGTAACCGGTTCTGCCCCGACACCATGACGAACAGGGCGCAGTTGTGGCTGAAATTGTGGATTTCGGTGGGAAACGCACCCGTTCCGCCGCCGCGCATCCGCGACAGGGTGATGCCCGAGTCGAAGCGGTTGATGCACATTTCCAGATGCAAACCGGGCTGTTTTGCCTGCGCCATGAGCGCGCTGTCGGAACAGCCGTCCAACGCCCAGCCGGATTTATCGGAGCGGACATAGGTTTGGTACTGGCGGTAGATGGCGGCGGTGTTCATGCTTGGATGGGAATGGGTTGTCTGATAAGTGGATTAAATAGGAATTATTGCCAATAATCAAGCGTAGGGATTGGTCGAAACGGGAAAGGTCGTCTGAAAGGGTGTTTCAGACGACCTTTCCCGTTTCGGGAATTTGTTTTGCCGTATCGGGAATTTTGCGTTTTGCAGCATGGTTTCTGCGGGTTAGTTATTTAATAATAAATATTCTTATTCGCACAACAAAGGAACCGCACATCGTGAAGCCACGTTTTTATTGGGCAGCCTGCGCCATCCTGCTGGCCGCCTGTTCGCCCGAACCTGTCGCCGAAAAAACTGTACCCGCCGCATCCCAAGCCACATCTGCCGCCACGCTGACTGTGCCGACCGCGCGGGGTGATGCCGTTGTGCCGAAGAATCCCGAACGCGTCGCCGTGTACGACTGGGCGGCGTTGGATACGCTGACCGAGTTGGGCGTGAACGTGGGCGCAACCACCGCGCCGGTGCGCGTGGATTATTTGCAGCCTGCATTTGACAAGGCGGAAACGGTGGGGACGCTGTTCGAACCCGATTACGAAGCCTTGCACCGCTACAATCCGCAGCTTGTCATTACCGGCGGGCCGGGCGCGGAAGCGTATGAACAGTTGGCAAAAAACGCGACCACCATAGACCTGACGGTGGACAACGGCAATATCCGCACTAGCGGCGAGAAGCAGATGGAGACCCTAGCGCGGATTTTCGGCAAGGAAGCGCGCGCGGCGGAATTGAAGGCGCAGATTGACGCGCTGTTCGCCCAAACGCGCGAAGCCGCCAAAGGCAAAGGGCGCGGGCTGGTGCTGTCGGTTACGGGCAACAAGGTGTCCGCCTTCGGCACACAGTCGCGGTTGGCAAGCTGGATACACGGCGACATCGGCCTGCCATCCGTGGATGAATCTTTACGCAGTGAAGGGCACGGGCAGCCCGTTTCCTTCGAATACATCAAAGAGAAAAATCCCGATTGGATTTTCATCATCGACCGCACCGCCGCCATCGGGCAGGAAGGGCCGGCGGCCGTCGAAGTGCTGGATAACGCGCTGGTACGCGGCACGAACGCTTGGAAGCGCAAGCAAATCATCGTCATGCCTGCCGCGAACTACATTGTCGCGGGCGGCGCGCGGCAGTTGATACAGGCGGCAGAGCAGTTGAAGGCGGCGTTTGAAAAGGCAGAACCCGTTGCGGCGGGGAAAGAATAGGGGGCGTCTGAAAACGGAGCTTCTGAAGGAAGCGGAGTTTCTGCGAAGCTAAAACCGAAGCTGCAAAAGAAGCGAAAAGCAGCCTGCACGTTGAAAATACTGCCCAAGCAAACCTTCGGTTTGCCGCCCTCTCCCTAGCCCTCTCACGCGGGGAGAGGGGATGGGGTTGCAGGCTGCTTTTAGGGTTTAGGCAAATTTTAACTCTTTTTGAAGCTGTACTTTAGCTTCGCAGAAACTCGACTTCCTTCGGAAACCTCGTTTTCAGACGACCTTTTGGAACACCATAGGCACACACATTGAGTGGCTGAATCAAAGATTCAGACCGATGGCGGTCCGCACCCGAGTTTATGCGGCAAACAGCGAGGCTGCGGCAACCCGTCCCCTCTCCCCGTGGGAGAGGGTTAGGGAGAGGGCAGTAAGCCGCAGGCTTGCATCAAAGCCGATGACACTTCCGTTACAACCCCGCCCACTGAAAGCAGCCTGCAACGAAGTCAAAACGACAAACCGCATCGTAAACCACCCAACCCATAGGAGAACCCCATGCAAAACGAAACCATCAACCTGAAACAGCACCTTGCCGCCATCAAAGAATACTGGCAGCCCGAAATCATTAACCGCCACGGGTTCCAATTCCGCCTGGTCAAACTTTTGGGCGATTACGGCTGGCATACGCACGGATACAGCGACAAAGTGCTGTTTGCCGTGGAGGGAGACATGGCGGTGGACTTCGCCGACGGCGGCAGCATGACGATACGCGAAGGCGAGATGGCGGTCGTGCCGAAGTCGGTGTCGCACCGCCCGCGTTCGGAAAACGGCTGCTCGGTGGTGCTGATTGAGCTGCCCGACCCGTTCGAGGCCGTCTGAAAAAGCAGCCTGCACCATCAATCAATATGCCGAAAATACAACCCCACCGCACACCAACACACAAAGGAAACCCCATGACACGCTTCAAATACTCCCTGCTGTTTGCCGCCCTGCTGCCCGTGTACGCGCAGGCCGATGTTTCTGTTTCAGACGACCCCAAACCGCAGGAAAGCACCGAATTGCCGACCATCACCGTTACCGCCGACCGCACCGCGAGTTCCAACGACGGCTACACCGTTTCCGGCACGCACACCCCGCTCGGGCTGCCCATGACCCTGCGCGAAATCCCGCAGAGCGTCAGCGTCATCACATCGCAACAAATGCGCGACCAAAACATCAAAACGCTCGACCGCGCCCTGTTGCAGGTGACCGGCACCAGCCGTCAGATTTACGGCTCCGACCGCGCGGGCTACAACTACCTGTTCGCGCGCGGCAGCCGCATCGCCAACTACCAAATCAACGGCATCCCCGTTGCCGACGCGCTGGCCGATACGGGCAATGCCAACACCGCCGCCTATGAGCGCGTGGAAGTCGTGCGCGGCGTGGCAGGGCTGCTGGACGGCACGGGCGAGCCTTCCGCCACCGTCAATCTGGTACGCAAACGCCCGACCCGCAATCCCTTGTTTGAAGTCCGCGCCGAAGCGGGCAACCGCAAACATTTCGGGTTGGGTGCGGACGTATCGGGCAGCCTGAACGCCGAAGGCACGCTGCGCGGCCGCCTGGTTTCCACCTTCGGACGCGGCGACTCGTGGCGGCAGCGCGAACGCAGTCGCGATGCCGAACTCTACGGCATTTTGGAATACGACATCGCACCGCAAACCCGCGTCCACGCAGGCGTAGATTACCAGCAGGCGAAAGAAACCGCCGACGGCTCGCACAGTGCCGTTACCTATGACAGCCAAGGCTACGCCACCGCACTGGGTGCGAAAGACAACCCCGCCGCCAACTGGTCGTACAGCAGCCACCGCTCGCTCAACCTGTTCGCCGGTATTGAACACCGCTTCAATCAAGACTGGAAAATCAAAGCCGAATACGACTACACCCGTAGCCGCTGGCATCATCCCTACGGTATTGCGGGCGTACTCGGCATAGAACACGGCACAGGTCGCGCCGATATGATTCCCGGCTACTGGCACAGCGACCCGCGCAGTCATAGCGCGAGCGCATCGCTGACCGGCAAATACCGCCTGTTCGGCCGTGAACACGATTTAATCGCCGGCATCAACGGCTACACCAACAAAGACGGCCGTCACGGTGCGCGCAGCATCATCTTCGGCGGTGTGCCCAACATCTACGAATTTTCCCGTACGGGTGACTATCCGCAACCCGCATCATTCGCCCAGCAACTGCCGCAATACGGCGAGCGGCGGCAAATTGGCGGCTATCTCGCCACCCGCTTTCGCGCCGCCGACAACCTTTCGCTGATACTCGGCGGCAGATACAGCCGCTACCGCGCAGGCAGCTACGACAGCCGCACACAAGGCATGACCTATGTGTCCGCCAACCGTTTCACCCCCTACACAGGCATCGTGTTCGACCTGACCGACAACCTGTCGCTTTACGGCTCGTACAGCAGCCTGTTCGTCCCACAATCACAAAAAGACGAACACGGCAGCTACCTGAAACCCGTAACCGGCAACAATCTGGAAGCCGGCATCAAAGGCGAATGGCTTGAAGGCCGTCTGAACGCATCCGCCGCCGTGTACCGCGCCCGTAAAAACAACCTCGCCACCGCAGCAGGACGCGACCCGAGCGGCAACACCTACTATAGTCAATTAAAATCAAAATAGGACAGTAGCGCATCGTCAAATCGGGCGTAAT
>CAUVJL010000109.1:0-8850 GCA_963552075.1 uncultured Neisseria sp. | reverse complement strand
ACCTGCCCCCTATCCCGTCCGGCGGGAGAGGGCTGGGGAGAGGGTGGCTCTATGGACCACACGAATTTGATTTTTCCCAAACAAAAAAGCCACCCCCATCCTAACCTTCCCCCGCCAGACGGGGGAAGGAACAGGATTGCTGATACGGCAAAGAGGTCGTCTGAAAATTACGATTTATGGAATTTCAGACGACCTCGTTCATCATCAGACCACGCCGAATACACTGCCGCCGTCATTCCCGCGCAGGCGGGAATCCATTGGTGGGATAAGGTGTGTTTGGATGGTTCTTAAGATTTTTGTTGCGAGATTTTTGTTGCGAGATTTCTGTTGCTGAAAATTAGATTCCTGTCGCAACCTGTCCTCATGAATGTGAGAATGGCAGTAGTCAGACAAAAATTTATGCCACACCCTGCAACCTGCCCCCTATCCCGTCCGGCGGGAGAGGGCTGGGGAGAGGGTGGCTCTATGGGCTGCACGAATTTGATTTTTCCCAATCCACAAAGCCACCCCCATCCTAGCCTTCCCCCGCCGGACGGGGGAAGGAACAGAATTGCTGATAAATCGAAGAGGTCGTCTGAAAATTACAATTTATGAGGTTTCAGACGACCTCGTTTAATGAGTTCAAATAACAGCAAACATCTCACATCCACCGCCATCCCCTTCTATACCTTCCCCATCTGCCGTAACCTACCCCCTCTCCCGTCCGGCGGGAGAGGGCTGGGGAGAGGGTGGCTCTATGAACCACACGAATTTGATTTCCCCAAACCACAAAACCACCCCCATCCTAGCCTTCCCCCGCCAGATGGGGGAAGGAACAGGATTGCTGATACGGCAAAGAGGTCGTCTGAAACCCATCTTTCAGACGACCTCTTCTCTTTCAAAAATGCTCTGCCCTAACCCCTAACCTGCTTCTTGCAAAAAGCCTGCCAGTGCGGCGGTGTCGAGTGCGATCATCAGTTCTTCGTTGGTCGGTACGACCAAAACGGCGGGCATGGAACCTGTCGGGCTGATGATGCCTGAGTTGCCGTAGCGTTTTTCCATATTGGCTTTGGTGTCGATGTGCAGACCCAAATAGTCGAGGTAGGCGACGGTTTTGGCGCGGATGTTGCGGGAGTTTTCGCCGATGCCGCCGGTGAAGACGAGGGCGTCTATGCCGCCGCAGGCGACCGACATGGAGGCGATGTATTTGGCGAGGCGGTAGGTCATGACTTCGAGGGCGAGGCGTGCGCCTTCGTGGCCTTCGTCGGCGGCGATTTCGAGGGTGCGGCAGTCGTTGGAGAGTTCGGAGATGCCGAGCAATCCTGATTTTTTGTTCAGCATTTCATCGACTTGCTCGATGTTCATGCCGGCGTGGGCGGTCAGGTAGCTGTACACGCCGGGGTCGATGTCGCCGCAGCGGGTGCCCATGACGAGGCCTTCGATGGGGGTGAAGCCCATGCTGGTATCGACGGATTTGCCGTTTCGGATGGCGGTGATGGACGCGCCGTTGCCGAGGTGGGCGACGATCATGCGCAGGTCTTCCAGCGGTTTGCCTAGAATCCGCGCTGCTTCGGGGGCGACATAGCGCATGCTGGTGCCATGGAAGCCGTAGCGGCGGAAGGCGTATTTTTTGCGCAATTCGCGCGGCACGGCGTAGGTGTAGGCGCGTTCGGGCATGGTTTGGTGGAACGAGGTGTCCATCACGCCGACGTTGGGCAGGCCGGGGAAGTGTTCCTGCGCGGCGAGGATGCCGCTGATGTTGGCGGGGTTGTGCAGCGGGGCGAGCGGGATGCAGGCTTTCAACTCGTCGAGGACGTCTTGGTCGATGAGGACGGACTCGTGATATTTTTCGCCGCCGTGGGCGATGCGGTGGCCGATGGCTTTGATGCGGTCGTGCAGACCGTGTTTTTCGAGTTCGTTCAACAGCATACCCACCGCGCCGGCGTGGCAGTTGCGGCCGGTCAGGGGAACTTGGCGTTTGTTGCCGTCTTTGTTGAAGGTGATGACGGCTTCGGGCGTGGTCAGGCGTTCGCCGAGGCAGCTCAGGACGACGCTGCCGCTTTTGCGGTCGATAACGGCGCCTTTGAGCGAGGAACTGCCGCAGTTCAGGACGAGGATGAGTTGGTCGGACATGATGTTTCTCCTTGTAGTTTGTGGTTGTTTTTTTGGTGTGGGTCGTCTGAAAAAGGATGGGCGTCGGGCGGGGTGTGTTTCAGACGGCCTTTTGGGTTTTGCGGGCAAACCCACGCTACGTCGATTTAAAAACAATCCTCAGGCACCCTGACCCGCCCTTCCATAATCACGCGCGCGCTGCGGCTCATGACGGCTTTTTTCACTGCCCAGATGCCGTCCGAACACTCTGCCGCCGCACCGACGCGCAATGTGCCGGAAGGATGGCCGAAGCGCACTTCGTTGCGCGTTCCGCCGCCTGCGGCGAGGTTGACCAGCGTGCCGGGCACGGCGGCGGCAGCGGCGATGGCGACCGAGGCGGTGCCCATCATGGCATGGTGCAGTTTGCCCATGCTCAGGGCGCGTACCAGCAGATCGATGTCGGCAGCGTTCACGGTTTTGCCGCTGGAGGCGGTGTAATCGGTGGCGGGGGCGACGAAGGCGACTTTCGGCGTGTGCGCGCGGGCGGCGGCTTCGGATACGTCGTTAATCAAGCCCATTTTCAGCGCACCGTAAGCGCGGATTTTCTCGAATTTTTCCAGCGCGGCGGCATCGTTGTTGATGTCGTCCTGCAACTCTTTGCCCGTGTAGCCCAAGTCGGCGGCGTTCAGGAAAACGGTCGGAATGCCCGCGTTGATGAGCGTAGCTTTCAGACGACCTATGTCCGGAACGTCCAGCTCGTCCACCAGATTGCCGGTCGGAAACATACTGCCTTCGCCGTCGGCGGGATCGAGGAATTCGATTTGCACTTCGGCGGCGGGAAAGGTAACGCCGTCGAGCTCGAAATCCCCCGTTTCCAAGACTTCGCCGTTTTGCATCGGAACATGGGCGATGATGGTTTTGCCGATGTTTTTCTGCCAGATTTTCACCGTGCAGATGCCGTCTGAAGGGATTTTGCCTTTATCGACCAAGCCCTGCTCGATGGCGAACGCACCCACGGCGGCGGTGAGGTTGCCACAGTTGCCGCTCCAATCGACGAAAGGCTTGTCGATGGAAACTTGCCCGAAAAGGTAATCCACGTCGTGGTCGGCGCGTTCGGACTTGTCCAAAATCACCGCCTTGCTGGTCGACGAGCTGGCGTTACCCAAACCGTCTATCTGCTTGCCGTAGGGGTCGGGACTGCCGAGTACGCGCAACAGGATTTTGTCGCGCGCGCTGCCCGCTTCCCGCGCCGCTTCGGGCAGGTCGGAACGTTTGAAAAACACGCCTTTGGATGTGCCGCCGCGGTAGTAAACGGCGGGGATTTTGATTTGCGGCATTTTGGGGTTCTCCTTATGTAGCGTGGGCTCTGCCCACGATTTTTTACCGTATCAATTTAGCCTTTATTTCGTGGGCAAAGACCACTACACCAACTGCCCTCGAAACCATTTACCTTCAAAATTCGGATTTCTTACAGGCAAAATCTGTACCGCATTGTTAAAATATACCGATTAATTATTTCATCAAGGATTGTTATGGCTGATTTCCGCCGCGTACACGACGGACAATGTTATTTCTTTACCGTAGTTTCCTATCGCCGCCGTCCCATATTGTGCGATCCGCCTGTCAGGCGATCCTTACGGCAGGCCGTATTGGATGTCCGGCAGGATTTTGATTTCAACATCGACGCATGGGTTTTGCTGCCCGACCATATGCACGCGATTTGGACGCTTCCCGAAGGCGATTGCGATTACAGTCGGCGTTGGGCTTTAATTAAACGCAAGGTCTCGCAAGACTGCGGTTTCCTATATCCTTGGCATCATGCGGCAGAGGTTCAAAAACGGCGAAACGAATCGTTTATTTGGCAGCGGCGTTTTTGGGAACACTGCATCCGCGACGAATCGGATTACCAAAAACATATGGATTACATTCATTTCAACCCCGTTAAGCACGGTTTGACCGCATCTGTCTCGGATTGGCAGTATTCCACCTTTCACCGCCATGTTCGGAATGGTATGTATCCTGCCGATTGGGGAGGTGTTGCCGATGCCGATAATCAGGACATGGATTTCGGTGAACCTTAATCTGTTTCCTATTTAAATTTCGCGGGTTGTTTCGTTTTATTTCGTGGGCAGAGCCCACGCTACATCTGCTTTTCAGACGGCCTGTATGTAGCGTGGACTTCGTCCGCGAAAATTCCTGATTGCAACTATCTATCCTGTTTCGTGGGCAGAGCCCACGCTACGTCTTGTTTTCAGACGCCCTATATGTAGCGTGGACTTCGTCCGCGGAGATTCTTGATTGCAACTATCCTCCCTATTTCGTGGGCAAAGCCCACGCTACTTCTGCTTTTCAGACGACCTCTACGCCGCGTTCCCTTCCAAAAAATCCTGTGCAAATCGTTGCAGCACGCCGCCGGCTTCGTACACCAGCACTTCCTCTGCGGTATCGAGGCGGCAGGTAACGGGGACTTCGACGGTTTCGCCGTTTTTGCGATGGATGACGAGGGTCAGGTCGCCGCGCGGTTTGCGTTCGCCGACCACGTCGTAGGTTTCCGTGCCGTCCAGTTGCAGGGTATGGCGGTTGGTGCCGGATTTGAATTGCAGCGGCAATACGCCCATGCCGATGAGGTTGGTGCGGTGGATGCGCTCGAAGCCTTCGGCGGCGATGGCTTCCACGCCCGCCAACCGCACGCCCTTCGCCGCCCAGTCGCGGCTGGAGCCTTGGCCGTAGTCCGCGCCGGCGATGATGATGAGCGGCTGTTTGCGGTTCATATAGGTTTCGATGGCTTCCCACATGCGCATGGTTTTGCCTTCGGGTTCAACGCGTGCCAGCGAACCTTGGCGTACGCTGCCGTCTTCGTTTTTCACCATTTCGTTAAACAGTTTCGGATTGGCGAAGGTGGCGCGTTGGGCGGTGAGGTGGTCGCCGCGGTGGGTGGCGTAGGAGTTAAAGTCCTCTTCGGGCAAACCCATTTTCGCCAGATATTCGCCTGCCGCACTCGCCGCCAGAATCGCGTTGGACGGCGAAATGTGATCGGTGGTGATGTTGTCAGGCAAAATCGCCAGCGGTCGCATACCTCTTAATGTGCGTTCCCCTGCCAATGCGCCTTCCCAGTAAGGTGGGCGGCGGATATAGGTGGACATCGGACGCCAGTCGTATAGCGGACTCGGGGCTTTTTGCGCTTTGCCGGTGTCGAACATCGGCACATACACATCGCGAAATTGCTGCGGTTTCACATATTCGGCAACGACGGCATCGATTTCTTCGTCGGTCGGCCAAATGTCTTTCAGGCGGATTTCCTTGCCGTCGTCTGAAATGCCGAGTACGTCGTTTTCAATATCGAAACGGATGCTGCCGGCGACGGCGTAGGCCACCACCAGCGGCGGGCTGGCTAAAAACGCCTGTTTCGCATACGGGTGGATGCGGCCGTCGAAGTTGCGGTTGCCCGACAGTACGGCGGTGGCGTACAAATCGCGGTCTATGATTTCCTGCTGGATTTTCGGGTCGAGCGCGCCGCTCATGCCATTGCAGGTGGTGCAGGCGAAGGCGACGATGCCGAAGCCGAGTTTTTCCATTTCGGGCAGCAGGCCTGCTTCTTTCAAATAGATTTCCGCCACTTTCGAGCCGGGTGCGAACGAAGTTTTGACCCACGGCTTGCGTTTCAGCCCGAAGCGGTTGGCGTTGCGCGCTAAGAGTGCGGCGGCAACGACGTTGCGCGGGTTGGAAGTATTGGTGCAACTGGTAATTGCGGCGATGATGACCGCGCCGTCGGGCATGAGGCCGTCTGAAGGCTCTTCGTAGGGCTTCGCCAGCCCTTTCGCCGCCAAATCGACGGTGGCAAAACGCGCGTGCGGGTTGCTCGGGCCTGCCATATTGCGCGTTACGCCGCTCAAATCAAACTTCAACACGCGCGGATAAACGGCGGTTTTCAGGTCGTCCGCCCACAGCCCTGCGGTTTTGGCGTAGGTTTCCACCAATTTCACCTGCGCGTCGTCGCGTCCGGTCAGTTTCAAATAATCAATGGTTTGCGCGTCGATGGCGAACATGGCGGCAGTCGCACCGAACTCCGGCGTCATGTTGGAAATGGTCGCGCGGTCGCCGATGGACAGGCTTCTTGCGCCCTCGCCGAAAAACTCGACAAACGCCCCGACCACGCGCTCTTTGCGCAGAAACTCGGTCAGCGCCAACACAATATCCGTCGCCGTAATGCCCGCCTGCCGTTTGCCCGTCAGCTCCACGCCGACAATATCGGGCAGGCGCATCATGGACGCGCGTCCCAGCATCACCGTTTCCGCTTCCAAACCGCCCACGCCCACGGAAATCACGCCCAGCGCATCGACGTGCGGCGTGTGCGAGTCGGTGCCGACGCAGGTATCGGGAAACGCCACGCCGTTTTTGACTTGGACGACGGGCGACATTTTTTCCAGATTGATTTGGTGCATGATGCCGTTGCCCGCCGGAATCACATCCACATTTTCAAAAGCGGTTTTCGTCCAGTTGATAAAGTGGAAACGGTCTTCGTTGCGGCGGTCTTCGATTTCGCGGTTTTTACGGAACGCATCAGGGTCGTAGCCGCCGCATTCCACCGCCAGCGAGTGGTCGACAATCAGCTGCGTCTGCACCACCGGATTCACTTTGGCAGGATCGCCGCCCTTCTCTGCAATCGCATCGCGCAAGCCCGCCAAATCCACCAGCGCGGTCTGCCCCAGAATATCGTGGCACACCACCCGCGCGGGATACCACGGAAAATCGATTTCCTGCTTGCCTTCTATCAACTGGCCCAGCCAGCTTTGCAGCGTCGGCAAATCGACTTTGTCCGCGCGGTTGACCAAGTTCTCCGCCAAAATGCGGTTCGTGTAAGGCAGCTTGTCGTAAGAGCCGGCTTGAATGTCCTCACACGCCGCACGCGCGTCGTAGTATTCCAAATCCGTACCGGGCAGCGGTTTGCGGTAACGTTGGTTGGCAGCCATGTTCAGTTCTCCTGTGGATCTATTTTTCTTGTGGTTTGGGGTTTCAGACGACGTTTTTGAAGGGGTCGTCTGAAATCTTGGGAAATAAAAACTATTCAACTCGCTTCAACAATGGTCTATACAATCCATTGATAGACACAATACCGGCAATAATCAGAATAGCGCCGACAAAGAAGCGTCCTTCCGGTATTTCATTCAAAAACATCCAAGCCAGTACGGCGGCAAATAATGGCTCGGCCAATTCAGTTACCTGCACCTTCGCGGCACTCAAATAATCCAATGCTTTAGTTGTACAATAAAATCCTAAAATCGTCGGCAATAAAGACAGTGCCAAGAGTGGCGGAATAAAAGACCATTGCCAATGTATATCCTCAATACCTTCCAATGAAGGGATAAACAAAAAAATACTTCCAAAAAACATCAAGATCCGTGTCAAATAAATACCGCCGTTTAAGCCGAATTTTTTAATCAAAACGGAAAAACAACCGTAACCCGAGCCCGCCAGGGCGGCATTCAGAATCAACCCTAAATTTCCTTCTCCAGTCCAAGAAATCACCGCGATCCCCGATACTGCCAAACCCACACCGACGACTGAAGAAATATAAATACGTTCGTTTAATAGTATGCTGTCCAATATCAAGGCAGATACAGCAGCCGATGCCATTAATACAACTACTACATTCGCAGCATTACCGTATTGATAAGCGGTGGTTTCAAAGAAAAACAAAGTGTAAATTCCGAAAAAAGCACAAATTGCTACTTTTAACAGCAACGGCAAGATTGTCTCTTTCTTTTTTGAAATATCCGCAATCTGTCTGGTAAAACCGGTACGGCAAAGCAAAATGCTGATAAACACAAAACCTGTCAAAGTTTTCAAAAATGCAATATGCTGAACAGACAAGCCCTGCTCCATTAATACCTTACTGAATATACCGATAGTTGCATTCAGAAGGGCTGCAGAAACTGCCAAAAATATTCCCATCAGTAAATCAGGCAGCTTCATATTTACTCCATAATACTTTCCACATAGGTGCATTATTGTTTTTCGAAAAGAAAATCCCTCCAAAATCTTTATTTACCTCTTGATAATCAAACGCCTTTATTTCAGAAAGTTGCCGCGCTGCCTCCGCCATTCCCACCGCGGCCTGTCCTCGCTAAGGCGGGGGCGGGAATGACGGCAGACGTTGCGGCTGGTTTTTCAGACGACCTTCTCTCTCTCGCATACTTCAACAGGCCGTCTGAAAAGCGTAACCGTAGGCGGGATTCGGTTTTCCGCGGGCAAAGCCCACGCTACACGTCGTCTGAAATCCGATTGGCGCCTCCTACGGTTGTGGTCCGTCTCAGCGTTCTTCAATCTCCACAAACGCCAAATCTTCAGGGCCGGTGTAGTTCGCGCTCGGACGGATGATTTTGCCGTCTTTGCGCTGTTCGAGGACGTGTGCCGCCCAGCCGGTGGAGCGCGAAATCACGAACAGCGGCGTGAACATGGCGGTCGGTACGCCGAGTTTTTGGTAGGACACGGCGGAGAACCAGTCCAAATTCGGGAACATTTTTTTCTCTTCCCACATCACGCTCTCCAAGCGTTCGGCGATGTCGAAGAGACGCATGTCGCCCGCTTCCCGGCTCAAACCGCGCGCCACTTCTTTAATCACGACGTTGCGCGGGTCGGAAATGGTGTAAACCGGATGGCCGAACCCGATAACGATTTCCTTGCGGGCGATGCGTTCGCGGATGTCGGCTTCGGCTTCGTCGGCGTTGCGGTAGCGTTTTTGGATGTCGTAGGCAACTTCGTTCGCGCCGCCGTGTTTCG
>CAUVJL010000108.1:0-8906 GCA_963552075.1 uncultured Neisseria sp. | reverse complement strand
TGTACTGTCTGCGGCTTCGTCGCCTTGTCCTGATTTAAAGTTAATCCACTATATCTTCCGGATTTTAAGAAGGCTTAAACCCTATCTGGCGGCAAAACGGCATCGGCTTTACCGCCCTTCTTCCGTTAGCTTCTGACCACTTTGCGCACTTGGGGAATGGCGTGCAGGTTGTGAATAATTTGGTTGATTTGCGCCAAGTCCTTCACTTTGATGATGAACTTGAATTCGACAAAGCCTTCCGTACCTGCCAGCGCTTTATTGGGGGTTTCGACGGATTCGATGTCCGCGCCAGAGTTAGAGATGGCTTGCGCCATAAGGGCGAGCAGGCCGTGGGCGTCTTCGGACTGGATGCTGAGCCCGGTGCGGTAGGTATGGCTGCCTATGCCTTCCCAGTTCGCGTCAAGCTGCTGTTCGGGGTCGGATTTGAGCAGGGTCGGACAGGTATCGCGGTGAATAATCATGCCTTTGTCTTTGACCAAAAGGGCGCGGACGGAATCGCCCGGGACGGGGTGGCAACATTCGGCAAAATGGATGCGGCCGGTTTCTTGGTCGTTGACTTTGATGGGGCTGAGTTTGACTTCGCTGCCGAAGTGCTGCCCTGCCAGTTCGGCAATGTGCATGGCGACGTACACGGGCAGGGTGTGTCCCATGCCGACGTTGTAGAGGACTTCTTCAAACGAGGTTTGTTTGTCGTTGAGGTCGGCGAGGTATTTTTCTTTGAGGTCGTCTGAAAGCAATACGTCTTTGGGCAATAGGCTGGACAGGGCTTTTTGCAGGAGGTTTTCGCCGAGGACGATGGCGTCGTGGCGGTTGAGGTTTTTGACGTATTGGCGGATGGCGCTGCGCGCGCGGCTGGAAACGGTGAAATTCAGCCATGCCGGATTGGGCTTGGCGTGTTCGGATGTGATGATTTCAACGGAGTCGCCGGTTTTGAGTTTGGTACGCAGGGGCATCATGGTGTTGTTGATGCGGGCGGCGACGGTTTTGTGGCCGATGTCGGTGTGGACGGCGTAGGCGAAGTCTATGGGCGTCGATCCTTTAGGCAGGGTGAGGATTTTGCCTTTGGGCGTCAGGATGTAGACTTCGTTGGGGAACAGGTCGACTTTGACGTGTTCGAGGAATTCGATGGCGTTCGCGCTGCTGGCTTGCAAATCAAGGATGTTTTTGAGCCATTGGTTGGTATGGAGGACGGCTTGATCGACGGTATTTTCGCCGGATTTGTATATCCAGTGGCCGGCAATGCCGCCTTCGGCTACGGCATCCATTTCGCGCGTGCGGATTTGGACTTCAATGGGTAAGCCGTAAGGGCCGACCAGGGTCGTGTGCAGGCTTTGGTAGCCGTTGCTTTTCGGGATGGCGATATAGTCTTTGAAGCGTCCGGGTTTGGGCTGATAGAGATTGTGCAGCGCGCCGAGGGCGGCGTAACACGCGGGAATGCTGTTGACGATGACGCGGAAGCCGTAAATGTCCATGACTTCGGCAAAGCGCAATTTTTTCGCCAACATTTTTTGATGGATGCTGTACAGGTTTTTTTCCCGACCTTTGATTTTGGCTTCGATATTCGCGCCGACCAAACGCTGACTGAAGGCGCGCAAAACTTTGCCGACGACGTCGCGGCGGTTTTTGCGGCTGTTGTCCATCGCTTTTTTGAGGGTTTCGTAGCGATTCGGGTGGAGGTTTTGAAACGATAAATCCTGAAGTTCTTGGTAGGCGTTGTTCAAGCCGATGCGGTTGGCGATTTGGGCGTAAATTTCGAGGGTTTCTTTGGCGATGCGGCGGCGTTTGTCGGGACGCATGGAGCCGAGCGTGCGCATATTGTGCAGGCGGTCGGCGAGTTTGACGACGATCACACGCACATCTTTGGTCATGGCGAGGATGAGCTTGCGGAAACTTTCCGCCTGATGCTCGGCATGATCTTCAAATTTGAGTTTTTCGAGTTTGGAAAGCCCGTCCACCATCTCGGAGATGGTTTCGCCGAATTCTGCCGCCATTTCGATTTTGGATACGCCCGTGTCTTCGAGTACGTCGTGCATCACGCCAGCGCACAAGCCTTGTATGTCCATGTGCCACAATGCAAGTTGCGTGGCGACGGCAAGGGGGTGGGTAATGTAGGGTTCGCCGCTTTTACGGGTTTGTCCGTCATGGGCGTGAAAGGCGTAGGCGACGGCTTTTTCAAGCTCGGCCTGTTCGGATGGGCTGAGATAGGAGGCGGTGCGGAACAAAAGTTCGCGTGCTTCGGCAGTCAGCGCGTCGTAGGGGGCAGTGGGCTGGGGGGCGGGCATTTCAGACGGCCTTCGGTGTGTGCTTTGTTTTGAGCCGTCAGACTGTATCGGTCGGATGTCGCGCCGATACAATCCGCGCGGCGGTTGGGCAGGTTTTGCCTGCCGGTATTATTTGTTGCGGGTCAGCAGTTCGGTACCGATTTGACCGGCGGCGATTTCGCGCAGAGCGGTAACGGTCGGTTTGTTGTTGCGGATGTCGTCAACCATAGGAGCGTTGCCGTTTTCAAGCTGGCGCGCGCGGCGGGCGGCGACGAGGGTCAGGTCGAAATGATTGGGGATTTTGCCTGTGCAGTCTTCAGTGGTGATACGGGCCATTTGTTTGCTTTCTTTCTATTAATTTGTGATGGAATGTAAATGCGTATTTTCGCTGTTTTTCAGGAATTTTCCAACAGGTTTGAGATAAATCCTTGCTGAGAAGATTTTTTCAGACGACCTGCTTTGATGATGTGGAGCAAATCGGCTTCTGCCCTATCCAAATCATCGTTGACGACAATATAGTCAAACAGGACGGATTGTTCGATTTCGTGACGCGCTTTGGAGAGGCGGGTTTGGATGACTTCCTCGCTGTCGGTGCCGCGCCCGATAAGGCGTTCGGCAAGGACTTCGAACGAAGGCGGCAGGATGAAGATGCTGCTCGCTTCGGGCAGCGACTTACGCACCTGCGCCGCACCTTGCACGTCAATTTCCAAAATCACATCGTAACCCTCTTCGCTAAGGGAATTGACCCCCGCGATGCTGGTTCCGTAATAATTGCCGAAAACGTTTGCGTGTTCGAGGAAGGCTTTCTGTTTGATTAAAGACTCAAATTCCTCTTTGGGAACAAAATGATAATGCACGCCATGCTGTTCGCCTTCGCGCGGCTGGCGGGTGGTGTGCGATACGGAGACGCGCAAATCGGCGTTGTTTTTCAAAAGACGGGAAACCAGCGTGGTCTTGCCCGTGCCGGAAGCGGCGGAGATGATGAAAATATTGCCTTTTTTATGGGGTTTCATGATGTCGGTACCGATGGGATTATCTGTTGATTGTAGCATACGGGGCGTGTAATTTCATGTTCAGACGACCCTTACACACATTCCCAAACGCCTCTTTTATCAGCAGGCAACGGCTTAACGGCGATACCCGACCTCCGGCAGGAAACCCACGTCTTTCTAAACTCTTGCTATAATTGCCCGCTATACACAAATAAGCCTGCAAAGACACACCATGAGCCACACTCCGCTACTCGATACCGTCGACAGCCCGCAAGATTTGCGCCGTCTGGATAAAAAACAGTTGCCCCAAGTCGCCGCCGAGCTGCGGGAGTTTCTGCTGGATTCGATAGGCAAAACCGGCGGGCATTTCGCCAGCAATTTGGGCGCGGTCGAGCTGACCATCGCCCTGCACTATGTGTACGACACGCCCGAAGACCATTTGGTTTGGGACGTCGGCCATCAAAGCTATCCGCACAAAATCCTCACCGGCCGCAAAGATCAAATGCACACCATGCGCCGCTACGGCGGCTTGGCGGGTTTTCCCAAACGCAGCGAATCCGAATACGACGCGTTCGGCGTAGGGCATTCTTCCACCTCCATCGGCGCGGCTTTGGGCATGGCGGCGGCAGACAAGCTCTTGGGTAGCGACCGCCGCAGCGTCGCCATTATCGGCGACGGTGCGATGACGGCGGGGCAGGCTTTTGAAGCCTTGAACTGCGCGGGCGACATGGACGTGAACCTGCTGGTCATCCTAAACGACAACGAAATGTCGATTTCCCCCAACGTCGGCGCGCTGCCGAAATACCTCGCCAGCAACGTCGTGCGCGATATGCGCGGCGTGTTGAGCACCATCAAGGCGCAATCGAGCAAGGTTTTGGACAAGCTACCCGGCGCGATGGAGCTTGCCCAAAAAGTCGAGCACAAAATCAAAACGCTGGCGGGCGAAGCCGAACACGCCAAGCAGTCGCTGTCTTTGTTTGAAAACTTCGGTTTCCGCTACACCGGCCCCGTGGACGGCCACAACGTCGAGCATCTGGTTGACGTATTGAAAGATTTGCACGGCCGCAAAGGCCCGCAACTGCTGCACGTCATCACCAAAAAGGGCAACGGCTACAAACTCGCCGAAAACGACCCCGTCAAATACCACGCCGTTGCCAACCTGCCCAAAGACGTTTCAGACGACCTCAAAACCGCAACGTCGTCTGAAAAAGAAAACAAACCCGCCGCCAAACCGACCTATACGCAAGTGTTCGGCAAATGGCTGTGCGACCAGGCGGCGGCAGATTCCCGATTGGCGGCGATTACCCCCGCCATGCGCGAGGGCAGCGGACTGGTTGAATTCGAACAACAATTCCCCGACCGTTATTTCGACGTCGGCATCGCCGAGCAGCACGCCGTTACCTTTGCCGGCGGTTTGGCTTGCGAAGGCATGAAGCCCGTCGTCGCCATTTATTCCACCTTCCTCCAGCGCGCCTACGACCAACTGGTGCACGACATCGCCCTGCAAAACCTGCCCGTTTTGTTTGCCGTTGACCGCGCGGGCATCGTCGGCGCAGACGGCCCGACCCATGCTGGTTTGTACGATTTGAGCTTCTTGCGCTGCGTGCCGAACATGATTGTCGCCGCGCCGAGCGATGAAAACGAATGCCGCCTGCTGCTTTCGACCTGCTATCAGGCAGACGCCCCCGCCGCCGTCCGCTATCCGCGCGGTACGGGAACAGGCACGCCCGTTTCAGACGGCCTCGAAACTGTAGCCATCGGTAAAGGCGTCATCCGCCGCCAAGGCGAGAAAACCGCATTCATTGCCTTCGGCAGCATGGTCGCCCCCGCATTGGCGGTTGCCGAAAAACTGAACGCCACTGTCGCCGATATGCGCTTCGTCAAACCGATAGACGAGGCACTCATCGTCCGCCTCGCCCAAAGCCACGACTACATTGTTACCGCCGAAGAAAACGCCGAACAAGGCGGCGCAGGCAGCGCGGTGCTGGAAGTGTTGGCGAAACACGGCATCTGCAAACCCGTTTTACTTTTGGGCGTTGCCGATACCGTAACCGAACACGGCGACCCGAAAAAACTTTTGGACGATTTGGGCTTGAGTGCTGACGCAATGGAAAAACGCATACGCGGATGGCTGCCGGCGGCTTGAGCTGAAGCTGCAATGGAATAATGCCAATGAATAAGGTCGTCTGAAAACGGATTTTCAGACGATCTTTAATGTATGAACCCTACCCTTTTGAAAGGCGTTTCATTGTTTGATTCAGAGCATGACTGCCAAACGAAAAACCGCCCAGCCCGCGACCAATAGTCCGGCGCACAAACGGATGGCTCTGCGTTGTAAAAGTGTTTTCAATTGCGCTGCAAAAATCCCCATTGCCAACAAATTCGGCAACGTTCCCAGCGCAAAAGCCAACATATACAGCCCGCCCTGCACCGCATTGCCGCTGCCCAAAGCATACAATGAGGCGCTGTATACTAAACCGCAAGGCAGCCAGCCCCACAACATGCCTACGCCGAAACAAGCCGGAACGGATTTAATCGGCAGCAGTCGGTTCAAAATCGGATTCAAACGTTTCCATATCGGTCTGCCTATGCGCTCAATTTGCGTAGCCGCCGTAGAAAGCCCCGCCAGATACAGCCCCAACAGCAACAGCAAAATATTCGCCGCAATATACAGGCCGTTTTGCAGCCAGCGCGTATCATCCAAAGAAATACCGACTTGCCCGACCAGCCCAACAATCAAACCTATCAATACATAGCTGCTGATGCGTCCCAAATTCAATAGGACAATCAGTCCCAGCCGATTAAGATGCGGCGGAAGCTGCAACGCAAACGCACTACTCAACCCGCCGCACATTCCGACACAATGCGTACCGCCAAAAAAGCCGAGTAGAAATAGGGTGAAAAAAGTGATGTCGTAATTCATTATTGGAAAGGCGATGTATCGATAGAAGTATGATTTGTCAGAAAAACGGAAAACGATATGATGAAAGCCAATCTTTAAATATTTTCAAGAAGTTGCCATCTTGATTTTCGCGTTGATTTTAAACCCATCCATGACTATCTGTCCGCTTTTGCACTGGCTTTCTTGTGATACCGATTTTATCGATGACTTCCGCCATCTTCCATTGTCTGCCCAACAAAATTACCCAGTCTGACTGTCCACTTATATAAATAATTCCAAATTTCAAAAGGTCGTCTGAAATGCTAGATGAAGCATTTTCAGACGACCTTTTTCCATTCGAATCAAACACGGATGTCGGGTACTTTATTGAACAGACGATAGAAATTGTCACTGGTGTAAGCGGCAAGCGTTTCTACGGGTTCGCCGCGCAGTTTCGCCACAAACTCGGCGGTGTAACGGACATAGGAAGGTTCGTTAGGCTTACCGCGTTTGGGAACAGGGGCGAGGAAGGGGGAGTCGGTTTCGACCAGCATTCTGTCCGCAGGGACGTATTTGGCAGCTTCTTGAATTTGCGGGGCATTTTTGAAGGTAACAATGCCGGAGAAGGAAATGTACAGCCCCAAATCCAAAGCGGCTTTGGCAAAAGCGGTATCTTCGGTGAAGCAGTGGATAACGCCGGAATTGGTTTGAGCTTCTTTCAGAATCGCCAAAGTATCGGCGGCGGCATCGCGGGTGTGGACAATCACGGGCAAACCGCTTTCGTTGGCGGCTTGGATGTGTTCGGCGAAGCGGCGGTGCTGCCATGCCAAATCGCCTTTGCACCAGTAATAATCCAAGCCCGTTTCGCCTATGCCGACGACTTTCGGGTGTTTTGCCGCTTCAACCATTTCAGCGACGGTAAATTCTTCGGCTTCTTGGCTGTCGGGGTGGACGCCTATGGTGCAGTAAATCTGTTCATTGGCTTGGGCAATGTCGAAGACTTCGGCGAAACTCTGTCTGCTCACGCTGATGGCAAGCGCCTGCTTGACGCTTTGTTCTTCCATGTTGGCGAACACTTCAGGCAGGCGGTTGCTCAAGCCTTCGAAATTGAGGTGGCAGTGCGAATCAATTAAATGCATGATTTTAAAGCGTAAAGGTAACGCGGTCGCTGCGCAGTTTCGGTCCTAGTTCGCCTTCAATCAGGGTTTTCGCCTGAAGGCAGCTTTCGTGTTCGGAAAATGCCAGTCCGACGCCTTTAGGACGGTGTGCGGAAGTACGGGCGGGATTGATCCAGACGACTTTGGTAGGCAGGAAGCGTTTGGGGTAATCGGCGATTTCAACGGCGAGCAGGATGTCTTCGCCCAATGAAAATACGTCTTCGGTCGGAACAAAAAGTCCGCCGTGTTCGAGAAACGGCATATAGCAGTTGTAGAGCAGGGTCGGGTCTTTAAGCTGCAACGCCATCATTTTCGCCGGAATGTCTTTATTGTTGTTTACCATTTTGTTTTACCTTATCTGATTATTTGTTTTGCCAAAATTCGAGATATTCAGTCAATAGATACTCAAGCTGCATTTTAACACTCAAGGTGTGGTATCCGTAAGGGCTGAGTGCGTTCAGACGACCCGTCAGCGCAAACAGGCGGCGCGGATCGGTTTTGGAAGCTGTCTGCGACAATGCCTGCGCGTAATCGGGATAATAAAGCGGCGGCATTTGTTGTTGCGCCAAGCCGACATCCAACAGCCATTTCTGCATCCAATCGATGAAGACTGCCAACGGCTGCTTGTGTTTGTCAAACGCAGCGGCATAGTCGAGTATCGTCAACAGTCGCGGGGCGGCAAGCAAAGTGAGCAGTTCTTCGCGCAAGTCATCCATTTCGGGCGTACGGGCAAACAACGGCGCGCCGCTGTGGAAAGCCAGCAGAGATTCCGCATCATCCACACCCTCTTTCCGAAGATACGCCAAAGCTTCATCGCGCGAAGGTGCGGGCAAAACCATCTGGCGGCAACGGCTTTTAATGGTCGGAAGAAGCTTATCACGCGCATGCGTAACCATCAAAAAAACAACGTGTTGCGGCGGCTCTTCCAAAGCTTTGAGCAAGCCGTTTGCCGCCTGTACGTTCATACTTTCAGCGGGATGCACCAATACCACCCGCAATCCGCCGCGCACAGCCGTCAGATAAATGTTCTCCACAATATCGCGCACGGCATCTATTTTAATCTGCAACAATTTTCGCCCGACCGCACCGTCTTCGGGAATTTCAGGAGTGAGTTCGTAAAAATCGGGATGGCTGTTTTGCAAAAACAAATGACACGAAGCGCATACGCCGCAAGGCTGATGATCTTCCCGAGGCGATTCGCACAGCAAAGCCTGCGCCACAAACCGCGCAAACGCTGTCTTACCGGTATTTTCCTTGCCGGTAAACAGCCAAGCATTCGGACGGTTTTCCCAATGGCCGGCAAGCTGCCGCCACTGGTTTTGATGCCACGGATAAATCATATTAGAAAGTACAAGCGTTTGAACAAAAGCGTGATTATACAGGGAAATGTTAGAGGTCGTCTGAAACCGAGAATACAATTCGAAACGGTTATAACATCGTTTCTATCCTCTTTCCGCCTCTTCACAGCCTTTTTGACCCTCCCTTCTCCTCAAAAGGTTCCCTGCCCCTATTCCCCTAGCGTCATCTACCGCAACGGATGTCAACGCCCTATTTGGTGGAGACGTAGTCGGCATAGTGCGCCGGCAAGGCAGTCGTTTCCAATAACGAGCCTTCT
>CAUVJL010000107.1:0-9138 GCA_963552075.1 uncultured Neisseria sp. | reverse complement strand
GTACTGTCTGCGGCTTCGTCGCCTTGTCCTGATTTAAATTTAATCCACTATAATAAATAACAAAAGGTCGTCTGAAACCTTGAAATCGGGTTTCAGACGACCTTTTTACATCAGCCTATTGCTTATTGCACGACATCGCAAGACTTCGCTTTTTCGTGCTTAGGCGCGTTGACGAAATCTTTGCAGTCCGCCAGCAGCTTGGGCAAAAGCGGTTGGAACACAGGATGGCTGCGCAGCTTGCCCGCGTAAAACGACATCATGTACGGATAATAATACTGCATCGCCTGCATCCATTTCGCACCCTCTTCCTTCTTGCCTTGCCGGTAGAGATACAGCGCCACCTGATAAGCGTTGGAATACGGGCGGTAAGACAAGGAATCGATCGCCGCCTTCTCCGCCCAAGGTTTGACCTGCATATCGGTCGGCTCGGCGCGGCGGGTCAGGCTGAGGTCGGCATAATAAGCCAGCATCGGGCTGGTTTCGGAAATATGGCGCAAACCGTTAATCTTCCGCCCCGCCATCTCCGTACTTTCATTTTTCGGAATCCGGCTGTAATCGACCAAATCGGTATACGTCCAGCCCATATGCAGCAGCCCGCCGATAATCAGCAGCGTAGCAAGCCCGCCCGCCCAATTGCGGCCGCGCATCCAAGCGAGGTCGTCTGAAACGTCTTCATAACGTGCCGGCGCGAGTGCGAACATCAACACAAACGGCGTCAGGAAATAGATATACCACAATGGGTACTCCAGCATACTGTGACACATACTGACGGCAACCATAGACAGCAGCAGCAGCGAAGCCGGATGGTAAGGACGCACCAGCATCCGCCACAGCCCCGCAAGCATCGTCAGGGCAACCAATACCGTACCGACCAGCCCGACTTCGGAGAGCAGTTGTAAAACAATATTGTGCGAATGGGTAAACAACACGCCTAAGATATTATTCGGGAAATACTGCTGCTCCGCATTAATCCAGAAAGTCTGTTGGGCAAAGCTGTTCCAACCGTGTCCGAACCAAGGTGCGGACAAAAAGGCAGTCCATGCCTTACGCCATTCAATCTGACGCATCGAGCCTTCAAAACCGCTGTTTCCGGCGCGTTCGACCGCCGTTTCATATTGACCGTTGCCCAGCAGTTCCAAAATCGAACCCATCGCAAATTGAAATACCGCCACCAACGCGACCGTCAGGAAAAATATCCGCACCAGCCTCGCAGAATCCCGTCCCGCACGCCAACGCCACACGGGCAAAATCAACGCCACGCCGGCCACATAGCCCAGAATCGTGCGCGAGTTGACCAAGCCCAAGACAGCCGTCATCAGGAAGACCAACAAAAATCCCAGCCAGCCCGGCATTTTGCGGGTTGACCACAAATAAGCCGCCGCCAAAACACCCCACATCAAATAATGCCCGAGGTGGTTGCGCTGCCCAAGCTGACCGCTAACCTCTTTTCCGCTATACACAATCATATTGCGCAGGAATCCAAGATCGTACCAGCCCTTAAACTGTATAAACGCAATCGCAGCCTGTAGCAACGTACCAAACAGCAGCGACCACGCGAACACCGTCACGATGCGTTCCTGCCCATAGGCAGCCACCCAACCGCGGCAAGCCCATACAGCCAAAGCCAGAATGATAAACGTCCACATCACCATATCGTTCATGCCGACGTAAATCAAATCCATCATCCGCGCCTGAAACCACCAAAAAGCCGCCAAAACCAGCAAACTGACAGCCGTCTTAGGCAGGCGTACACTCAACAAACCCTTATACGCCGTGACCAACACCAGCATCAGCGCGCCCAAAAGCGAAGCCGCTTCCAGATAAAAACTCGACAACGGACCCACACGGTAGAAAGACAAAAACGGCGCGGCGCATATCCATAAGAAACAGCACCACAACGGCAACAAACGCTTGTCCCATTCACTCTTAAGGTCGTCTGAAAAACGCATAAACATTATTTCCCCGCCTTTCTCTGCTGTTTCACAAAAGCCAGGCATGCAACAAAAAACACCACACACGCCGTCAACGATAAAGCGGCACACACCACCTCGGCAGTACCCGAATTAAACAAACGCATCACCGCCTCGGCAAAATAAATCAAAATCAACATAGAACTATACTGGTAAGTATAAACTTTACCCTTCAAAATACCCGACAACGGCAGGCACAAAGG
Source organism: uncultured Neisseria sp. (assembly GCA_963552075.1). GTDB lineage: Bacteria > Pseudomonadota > Gammaproteobacteria > Burkholderiales > Neisseriaceae > Neisseria. Next base: position 6,965 of record CAUVJL010000107.1, on the reverse strand, counting down.
CAAAGCCTTCAGCGCCAGCCACGAACCGCCGCTGCGCAAAGGCGCAATCCACAGTTCCCACGATACAGAAAGGACAATCAAAAAAATCAAGCTGCCGCAAGCAGCCAGATAAGGCAAAGAAGATTTATGAGAAGAAGTATTCACGGATAAAGTTCAACAGGCATCGCGCCGAGTGTAAAATGCAGGATTATACCGAAAACCGAAACAGCCGTTGCAGCCCGACTGTTTCAGACGACCCAAGGACACCGTCCCAATCCGTCGTATTGTTTTTCAAACTGTCCGACGAATCAAAAAGATATCCCATTTGACAAGCAAACCGCCCGAAAAAATCCCCAATCAGGTTGAACCTTCGAGCCTGCCCATAATCCTATTGATTTACCCATTTAGTTCCCTATGAAAACAAACCGTACCCTATCTTTCAAAACCGCACTTCTCCGTCTGACCGCATTAGGCGTAGCATTCACGCTCGCCGCCTGTGCCGGCGGCGGCTCGCCCACCGGCGCCGTACCCGACGGCTACTACCGCGTCAAACCGGGCGACACCCTCAGCCAAATAGCCAAACGCTACGGACAAAACGTCAACACACTGGCATCCTGGAACAATCTGAACAACGCCTCACAAATCGAAGTCGGACAAGTCTTGCGCGTCCGTAAAAACGCCGCCCACCGCCCCCGCTCCGGCAGCACCGACATCAGCAGCGCCAAAACCGTCGCCCCCGTCAACCGCCTGACCCTGCAATGGCCGGTCGACAACGGCAAAAATTCCATCATCCGCGGCTACAACAGCACAACCAACAAAGGCATCGACATCGGCGGTATGCTCGGACAAAGCGTCAAATCCGCAGCAGCCGGAACCGTCATCTACGTCGGCGAAGAAGTGCGCGGCTACGGCAAACTGATTCTCATCAGCCACAACGACTTCTCCATCACCGCCTACGCACACAACGACACCATTCTGGTTCAAAAAGACCAAAAAGTCGCAGCAGGTCAGCCGATTGCCACCATGGGCAATACCGACACAGACGGCGTCAAACTGCATTTCGAAGTCCGCATGAACGGCAAAGCCGTCGACCCGATGCAGTACCTGCCCGGTTGATTTACATCTTAATAGAACCCAAACCAAGCCTCAGCCCGATTCCGACAAACGGATGACAGGTCGTCTGAAATGCGAAAACGCTTCTGTTTTAAGAGACAGAAGCGTTTTTTACAATTTGCATTCTTGAGGAGATGCTGATGTATAGTGGATTAAATTTAAATCAGGACAAGGCGAGGCAACGCCGTACTGGTTTAAAGTTAATCCACTATACTTTACCTATAAATCAAATACTGTATAAAACAGTACGAAGGGAACTTTTCAGACGAGCCATGGAGCTATAGTCGTATAGTAGGCTATAGCTTGCTAATATAACTTTCTCAGCAATTCCAAAAAATTATCCGCTACTATCCCTACTTCTTCATCAATAGAATCAATATTATGATTAAAAAACCGAATTTTTCCGTCTAAAGATAAAATAATACTATCACCGGAAGGCGTATTCGCAATAGGTAGTCCATATTGTTGAAAGTCTGGATATATATCAATAATGGAGTTAAGCTTATAGTCAGATTTAAAAGACAAAAAATGGTCTATAACTATCTTATTACCCTTTATTCTAACTTTGGATGGAATTCCTCCATTGTGTTTAAGTAGAAACTGAATATAATCTTCATCAATTTGACAGCCTAAATTATCTTGTAATTGGGCAATATCATCAGGCTCGGGATTATTTGAATAATACGCCTTAATTAAATTTTGTAAGTTTTTTTTGTCTGGCAAAATTCCATATTCTCTCATTTGCTGAACGTCAGTTTGACTCAAACCAAATTTTTTAAATTTAATATTCATCTTCAAATTACTCCTATAACCTATTTAGTCAAACCATTTAAATTTTATATTTTATTTCTTTATATTATTCACAATAAAATAGGGATAATATGCAAGATATTTTACAGACAACTTAAAATAGCGATACTATATGTTTGATTTTTTCATTAAAAATCCAATCTCTATAGATGAAATTATAGAATTTCTTGCCTCAGCCTTAGGCTGTTCTTCAAATAAAATTCTAGCAACCACTTTTGAAAAACTTAATGATCCAAGTTTTTCAGAAAATGATTTGAATGAAATATGCTGCCTTTGTATTTATTCTAACGTTAATGGTGATGCTTCTTGGCTTGTGAATTTATATCGGATTTCAGCAACAGATGATGAAATTAGAGATAAAATTATAGCAGTATCTCAACTCAAACATATTGTCTGTTATATCCCTAATGATGACTTTAATGGATATTTATTGACCGGAGAATCGGAAAATCCAATTCAAGTTTATGAAAATGAAGATATAGAAGAGGAAAATACATATCTATTTAACAAACCAATATCAACCTACTGAATATAAAAAAATTTTTGACTCAAGGATTTAAAACCCAAGGTCGTCTGAAAAATATTTCAGACGGCCTTACCTACACAAAACTCCAATGCAATTTACAATATTGCTTCTAAGATACTGATAATAAATTTGAATTTTATACTTCATAAAGCAAGCCAAAATTCCTTCGATGGCTATGTTAACTATCCAGTCCCATCCATTCCCAAAGACAAAAAAATAAACCCTTACTGTTCTCCAGTAAGGGTTTATTGAAAATCTGGCACGCCCACGGGGATTCGAACCCCGGTTGCCGCCGTGAAAGGGCAGTGTCCTAGGCCTCTAGACGATGGGCGCGTAACCGAGTTGCGAACTATACATAAGCGTTAAAACGCTGTCAACGGGTTGGGCGTTTTTTATGGTCAAACTCGTTTCAGACGACCCTTCTGCGCCTTATCTTTGTATCCGCTTTGCCTGTATAATGCCGCTTTTAATGAAAAGGAAAACAAACCATGTGGTTCAAGCAGATCAGTTTTTATCCGCTCAACAAAGAAAAGCTGCCCGAAGCGGACGTACTTGCCGACAAACTTGCAGAGGCTGAATTTACCCGCTGCCAAGGTTTAGACTGGTCCAGCGAAGGCTTTGCCGCACCGGTTTCGTTCTCTCCCGAACTCGTCTTCCCTGCCGACTTTACCTTGCGCGTCGCCCTGAAAAAAGAAGAAAAAGTCCTGCCTGCCGGCGTCATCCGCGATATTTTGGAAGAGAAGGTGGCGGAAATCCAAAACAATGAAGCCCGCAATGTCGGCCGCAAGGAAAAACAAGAGCTTAAAGAACAGATTACAGACGACCTGCTGCCCCGCGCGTTTACCCGCAGCAGCCGTACTGAAGCGGTGTTCAACACCCGCCACGGCTATCTGCTTGTCAATAACGCGGCTTCCGCCAAAGCGGAAAACATCCTGACCAAGCTGCGCGAAGCCTTGGGCGGTTTGGAAGCCTCGCTGCCGAATACCAAGCAATCGCCCTCTTCCCTGATGACCGAGTGGCTGTTGCAAGGGCATTGCGAAGGCGGTTTTGAATTGGACAGCGATTGCGAACTCAAAGGCGTGGGCGATGTTGTTCCCGTCGTCAAAGTGTCCAAACAAGATTTGACCGCCGATGAAGTGGTCCAACACGTCAAAAACGGCAAAACCGTAACCCAGCTCGGCTTGGTGTGGCGCGAACAAATCGCCTTCATCCTCACGCAAGACTTCACGCTCAAGCGCATCCAATACCTCGACGTATTGCAGGAAGAAGCCGAAAGCAACGGCGACGATGCCGCCAGCCTTGCCTTCGCCTCGCAAATCCTGATGGCGGAATCCGTCAGCACCATGTTGGAAGAGCTGGTTTCCTATTTGGGCGGCTGGCAAGACTAATTTTTCAGACGACCTTTACACGATAAAAGGTCGTCTGAAACCTACACCCGATGGACAACCTTTATGTTTAAACACCTCGCATTCCTGCCGCTCACCATTATGCTTGCCCTGCCCGCCTCGGCCGCCGTACTGACTTCCTATCAAGAGCCGGGCTGCACCTACGACGGCGATGTCGGCAAAGACGGCAAACCCGCCGGCAAAGGCACATGGCGCTGCCAAGACGGACGCAGCTACACCGGCGCGTTTAAAAACGGCAAATTCGACGGACAAGGCGTTTACACCGTCTCCGCCAACCGCGAAACCTTCATCGAACCGTTCAATTCCAACAGCACCAAGTTCCGCAACATGGTACTGTCGGGCACGTTCAAAAAAGGCCTGGCACACGGCAAATTCACCGCCTCGCAAAACGGCGAAACCGTATTCATCATGAAATGCGAAAACGGCATGATTAAAGAAGTGAAACTGCCCAAAACCAAATAACCCCGTCCCGCATTTTCAGACGACCTCCCCGCGGACGTCGTCTGAAAACCCCAAGAAACAAGGAAAACATTATGAGCATCAAGTCCGACAAATGGATACGTCGCATGAGCGAAGAGTTCGGCATGATCGACCCCTTCGAGCCGAACCAAATCAAAGAAGCCAACGGACAGCGCATCATCTCCTACGGCACGTCCAGCTACGGCTACGACATCCGCTGCGCCAACGAATTTAAAATTTTCACCAACATCAACAGCACTATCGTCGATCCCAAAAACTTCGACCCGAAAAACTTCGTCACCGTCGAAGACGACTGCTGCATCATCCCGCCCAACTCCTTCGCACTGGCGCGCACGGTCGAATACTTCCGCATCCCGCGCAACGTCCTGACCGTCTGCTTGGGCAAATCCACCTACGCCCGCTGCGGCATCATCGTCAACGTCACCCCGTTCGAGCCGGAATGGGAAGGCTACGTGACCCTCGAGTTTTCCAACACCACCCCCCTGCCCGCCAAAATCTACGCCGGCGAAGGCGTGGCGCAAGTCCTCTTCTTCGAGAGCGACGAAATCTGCGAAACTTCCTACAAAGACCGCAACGGCAAATACATGGGACAAACCGGCGTTACCCTGCCGAAAACCTGATGATAGCAAGCCGTCGCCCGTGTTTTACAGACATTGCGGACATTAGGAAAAACAAATCTGACGGTATCGGGTTTAGCGTATCCGAATCCGTCCGAGGTCGTCTGAAAACTTAAATCCGGCGTTTCAGACGACCCTTTTCATATCCGCCGCAAAGCCCGCCCCCAAACGCTTCCATTGTGAAAATATCCTTAATTTGGTTTACAATGATGCCATTTCCAAATCTTATCGAGAGAACAAAATGTTAGACATCCAACAGCTCCGCAGCCACACCGCAGCCGTCGCCGAACGTTTGGCGCAGCGCGGTTACGAGTTTGATACCGCACGTTTCAATGCCTTGGAAGAGCAGCGCAAAGCCGTCCAAGTGAAAACCGAAGAACTGCAGGCCTCGCGCAACAGCATTTCCAAACAAATCGGCGCATTGAAAGGACAGGGCAAACACGAAGAGGCGCAGGCAGCCATGGATCAAGTCGCCCAAATCAAAACCGATTTGGAGCAGGCCGCTGCCGATTTGGATGCCGTTCAGAAAGAATTGGACGCATGGTTGTTAAGCATTCCCAACCTGCCGCACGAAAGCGTGCCCGTCGGTAAAGACGAAACCGAAAACGTCGAAGTCCGCAAAGTCGGCACCCCGCGCGAATTTGACTTTGAAATCAAAGACCATGTCGATTTGGGCGAACCTTTGGGCTTGGATTTCGAAGGCGGCGCGAAACTGTCCGGCGCGCGCTTTACCGTCATGAAAGGTCAAATCGCCCGCCTGCACCGCGCGCTGGCACAATTCATGCTCGATACGCATACGCTGAAACACGGCTACACCGAGCATTACACGCCCTACATCGTAGACGACACTACCCTGCAAGGCACGGGCCAACTGCCTAAATTTGCAGAAGATTTGTTCCATGTTACCCGCGGCGGTGACGAGAGCAAAAAAACACAATATCTGATTCCGACCGCCGAAGTGACGCTGACCAACACCGTTGCCGACAGCATCGTGGCAGGCAGCGATTTGCCGCTGAAGCTGACCGCCCATTCTCCATGTTTCCGTTCTGAAGCAGGCGCATACGGCAAAGACGTGCGCGGTCTGATTCGCCAACACCAGTTCGACAAAGTGGAAATGGTGCAAATCGTTCATCCCGAAAAATCATACGAAGCGCTGGAAGAAATGGTCAGCCATGCCGAAAACATCCTAAAGGCTTTGGAACTGCCCTACCGCGTGATTACCTTGTGTACCGGCGACATGGGCTTCGGCGCGACCAAAACCTACGACTTGGAAGTCTGGGTTCCCGCGCAAAACACCTACCGCGAAATCTCAAGCTGCTCCAACTGCGAAGATTTCCAAGCCCGCCGCATGAAGGCACGCTTCAAAGACGAAAACGGCAAAAACCGCTTGGTACACACCTTAAACGGCTCCGGCTTAGCAGTCGGCCGTACTTTGGTTGCTGTTTTGGAAAACCATCAAAACGCCGACGGCAGCATCAATATTCCTGCCGCTTTGCAGCCTTATATGGGCGGCGTAACCAAACTGGAAGCCCGATAAGCCGTGTAGCCGCATTCCATTGCCAACACATCAAAAGGTCGTCTGAAACCCTTAAACAAGGTTTCAGACGACCTTTTCGTTATCGGCTGTATCTGTCGAAATCAAAGCAACCATATCGAGCCTAAGCGTCCGAAGCACGACGGTTCAATGCGTTATTACTGATTGTGCTGGCGGAAATATGCCCATTCTTCGACAACCGTACCGTCCGGCAGATGGCAAAGCGCATATTCGCCGCCGTCTTTGTCTTTTTTCATTTCCAATTTCCCGCCCTGCTTCACGCAAAACTCAGAAGCCGGATTTGCCACGCCGACTGTCGGCGCTTCTTGTTGGGCGGACGTATTGCAGGCTGCCAAAACCGTAGCGGCGGCAATGCTCAAAACAACAGGTTTCATCATATTATTTCCTTTCGATATTGTGATTCAGACGACCTCAGCCCGAATTTCAGAGAACGATTCTCTAAGGTGCTGAAGCACCAAGTGAATCGGTTCCGTACTATC
>CAUVJL010000106.1:0-9186 GCA_963552075.1 uncultured Neisseria sp. | reverse complement strand
AGTACGACAAGGCGAGGCAACGCCGTACTGGTTTAAAGTTAATCCACTATAAAAATCGTTGGAACACATCAAACACAATATCGAATAAGGTTTTCAGACGACCTTTCCGACCTCAAGCCTAAAGATCGTCTGAAATCCGAAAGCAGTACATAAAGAACGCACCATGACACCACAAGTCCTGACCATATTAGGCAGTACCGGCAGCATAGGCGAAAGCACGCTGGACGTTGTTTCGCGCCATCCCGAAAAATTCCGCGTATTCGCGCTGGCGGGGCATAAGCAGGTTGAGAAACTGGCGGCTCAATGCCGGACGTTCCGCCCCGAATATGCCGTCGTTGCCGATGCGGAACACGCCGCCCGGCTTGAAGCCCTGTTGAAACGTGACGGCACGGCGACGCAGGTTTTACATGGCGCGCAGGCATTGGTTGATGTGGCGTCTGCCGATGAAGTTAGCGGTGTCATGTGCGCCATTGTCGGTGCGGCGGGTCTGCCTTCCGCGCTGGCGGCGGCACAAAAAGGCAAAACCATTTATCTGGCGAACAAAGAGACGCTGGTGGTTTCCGGCGCGTTGTTTATGGAAACCGCCCGCGCAAACGGCGCGGCAGTGTTGCCCATCGACAGCGAACACAACGCCATTTTCCAAGTTTTGCCGCGCGATTACACAGGTCGTCTGAACGAACACGGCATCCGCTCGATTATCCTGACCGCTTCCGGCGGCCCGTTTCTGACGGCCGATTTAGGCACGTTCGACAGCATTACGCCCGCGCAAGCGGTCAAACACCCAAATTGGAGCATGGGGCGCAAAATCTCCGTCGATTCCGCCACCATGATGAACAAAGGTTTGGAGCTGATTGAAGCGCATTGGTTGTTCAACTGCCCGCCTGATAAACTCGAAGTCGTTATCCATCCGCAGTCCGTGATACACAGCATGGTACGCTACCGCGACGGCTCCGTGCTGGCGCAACTGGGCAATCCCGATATGCGTACGCCCATCGCTTATTGTTTGGGCTTGCCGGAACGTATTGATTCGGGTGTCGGCGACCTGGATTTCGACGCATTGTCTGCGTTGACCTTCCAAAAGCCCGACTTTGACCGCTTCCCTTGTCTGAAGCTCGCCTATGAAGCCATGAATGCGGGCGGAGCCGCGCCCTGCGTCTTGAACGCCGCCAACGAAGCCGCCGTCGCCGCCTTCTTGGACGGGCAGATTAAGTTTACCGACATTGCCAAAACCGTCGCCCATTGTCTCGCACAAGACTTTTCAGACGACCTCGGCAACATTGAAAACCTGTTGGCGCAAGACGCCGTTACCCGCAGGCAGGCGCAGGAATTTATCGCCGCATTGGGATAAACCGTGCCGCAACGATAAAAAATGACAGGTCGTCTGAAAACCCGCCCACCCGTCATGTGTGGCGGACAAAACGGCAGACTGACTTTATAATCGGCAAAATAACGCCAATAATATTTTCTACACATTGCGAATGCTTTTCAGACGACCCCTGCCTTGATACGTCGTCTGAAACATCGACAACGTCAACCCATACCCAACCAGAGAGATTCTTTTGCAAACCCTTCTAGCTTTTATTTTCGCCATCCTGATTTTGGTCAGTCTGCACGAGTTCGGACACTACATCGTCGCCAGATTGTGCGGCGTCAAAGTCGTACGCTTTTCCGTCGGCTTCGGCAAACCGTTTTTCAGCAGAAAGCGCGGCGATACCGAATGGTGTTTGGCGCCCATCCCATTGGGCGGCTATGTCAAAATGGTCGATACGCGCGAGGGGGAAGTGGCGCAGGCAGACCTGCCTTACGCCTTCGACAAACAGCATCCCGCCAAACGCATCGCCATCGTCGCCGCAGGCCCGCTGACCAATCTCGCGCTGGCGGTTCTGCTTTACGGCTTGAGTTTTTCCTTCGGCGTTACCGAAATCCGCCCTTATGTCGGCATGGTCGAGCAAAATACCATCGCCTCAAAAGCAGGTTTTCAGCCCGGAGACAAAATTATTTCGGTTAACGGCGTTAACGTCGGCGAGTGGGAAAAAGCCCAGCAAGAAATCGTGTTGAACATCGAGTCAGGCAAGGTAAATGTTGCCGTTCAGACGAGCTCGGGGCAAAAAACCATGCGGATTATCGATGCCGCCGGCACGCCCGAAGCAGGTAAAATTGCGAAAAACCAAGGCTATATCGGGTTGTCGCCTTTTAAAATCACCACCCGTGTCGGCGAAGTGACAGAAAACAGCCCGGCTGAAAAAGCCGGTTTGAAAAAAGGCGACAAGCTGATCAGTGCCGATGGACAAGACATCGAGTCTTGGCAGCAATGGGTGGAAATCGTAAGCCAAAGTCCGGGCAAGAAAATCGAATTGAGCTACGAGCGCAATGGTCAAACTTTTCAGACGACCATCCGCCCCGACAGTATCCAGCAACCCGACAGAACGCTGGTCGGCAGGGTGGGCTTCGGTCCTCAGGGCGACGAAGCGTGGACAAAAGAAATCAAGCGCGAATATAAGCCGTCTGTCGCAGAAGCATTTGCGATGGGCTGGGACAAAACCGTCAACAATGCTTGGATGACGGTAAAATTCTTCGGAAAACTGATTACGGGCAATGCCTCCCTGAACCATATTTCAGGCCCGCTGACCATTGCCGACGTCGCCGGAAAAACGGCACAGCTGGGATTTCAAAGCTATTTGGAATTCCTCGCGTTGGTCAGCATTAGTTTAGGCGTGTTGAACTTGTTGCCCATCCCCGTATTGGACGGCGGGCATTTGGTGTTCTACACTGCCGAATGGATACGCGGAAAGCCCTTGAGCGAGCGCATACAGGCAATCGGCCTGCGCCTCGGACTGGCTGCCATGCTCTTAATGATGGCACTGGCTTTCTTTAATGACATCAACCGTTTGTTTGGATAATTTTATGAAATTGAAACAGATTGCTTCTGCTTTGATGGTATTGGGCATGTCGCCTTTGGCGTTTGCCGACTTCACCATTCAAGACATCCGCGTCGAAGGTTTGCAGCGCACCGAACCGAGTACGGTCTTCAACTACCTGCCCGTCAAAGTCGGCGACCAATTCAGCGACGCACGCAGCGAAGAAATCATCAAAAGTCTGTATGCGACCGGTTTTTTTGACGATGTCCGCGTAGAGACCATGGGTAATCAGGTCTTGCTGACCGTTATCGAACGTCCGACCATCAGCACGCTGAACATCACCGGCGCGAAAATGCTGCAAAACGATGTAATCAAGAAAAACCTTGAATCCTTCGGTTTGGCGCAATCCCAATACTTCAATCCGGCCACGCTGAGCCAGTCTGTCGCCAGCCTGAAGGAAGAATACAAAAGCCGCGGCAAACAGTCGGTCCAAATCACGCCGACCGTCACCAAACTCGCGCGTAACCGCGTTTCCATCGACATCGCCATCGATGAGGGTAAAACCACCAAGATTACCGACATCGAATTTGAAGGCAACAAAGTCTATTCCGACCGCAAGCTCATGAAACAAATGTCTTTGAGCGAAGGCGGCATGTGGACTTGGCTGACCAAGAGCAACCAGTTTAACGAGCAAAAATTCTCGCAAGACATGGAGCGCGTCAGCGAGTTCTACCAAAACAACGGCTATTTCAATTTCCGCATTCTGGATACCGACATCCAGACCAACGAAGACAAAACCAAGCAAACCATCAAAGTTACGGTTGACGAGGGCGAACGCTTCCGTTGGGGCGACGTTCGCATAGAAGGCGACACCCGCGAAGTGCCGAAAGAAGAGCTGCAAAAACTGCTGACCATGAAAAAGGGCAAATGGTACGAACGCGCCCAAATGGTCAAATCGCTCGAAGCCATCCAAAACCGCATGGGTACGGCAGGCTACGCGTTCAGCGAAGTCAACGTTCAGCCAGTGCCTAATGCCGAGACTCAAACTGTCGATTTCGTCCTGAATGTCGAACCCGGCCGCAAAATTTATGTGAACGAAATCAACATTACCGGCAACAACAAAACCCGTGATGAAGTCGTGCGCCGCGAATTGCGTCAGATGGAATCCGCGCCTTACGACACTTCCAAGCTGCAACGTTCCAAAGAGCGTGTCGAGCTGCTGGGCTACTTTGACAACGTACAATTCGATGCCGTACCGGTTGCCAATACGCCCGACCAAGTCGATTTGAACATGAGCGTGAACGAGCGTTCTACCGGTTCGCTGGATATGAGTGCGGGCTGGGTTCAGGATACCGGCTTGGTCATGTCTGTGGGCGTTTCCCAAGACAACCTGTTCGGTACGGGTAAATCCGTTTCCCTGCGCGCCTCACGCAGTAAAACCACGCTGAACGGCTCGCTGTCGTTTACCGATCCGTATTTCACACCCGACGGTGTCAGCCTCGGTTACGATATTTACGGCAAGTCTTACGACCCGCGTAAAGCCTCTTCCAGCGCGAAACAATATAAAACCACCACCGCAGGCGCGGGCGTGCGCATGGGCATCCCCGTTACCGAATACGACCGCGTCAATTTGGGTCTGGCGGCGGAACACCTGACTGTGAATACCTACAAAGGCGCGCCTAAACGTTATGCCGACTTTATCAACCAATATGGTAAAGGCACGGACGGCGTGGGCAGCTTCAAAGGCTGGCTGTACAAAGGTACGATCGGCTGGGGACGCAATAAAACCGACAGCGCATTGTGGCCGACCCGCGGTTACATGACCGGCATCAACGGCGAAATCGCCCTGCCGGGCAGCGACCTGCAATACTACACGCTGACCCACAACCAAACCTGGTTCTTCCCGCTGACCAAAGACTTTACCCTGATGCTCGGCGGCGAAGTCGGCGTCGGCAACGGCTACGGCAAAACCAAAACCATGCCGTTCTTTGAAAATTTCTACGGCGGCGGCTTAGGCTCCGTACGCGGTTACGAGAGCGGCACGCTGGGTCCGAAAGTTTATGACGAATACGGCGAGAAAATCAGCTACGGCGGCAACAAAAAAGCCAACGTTTCCGCCGAGTTGCTGTTCCCGATGCCGGGCATCAAAGATTCCCGCTCCGTCCGTCTGAGCCTGTTTGCCGACGCGGGCAGCGTATGGGACGGTAAAACTTATAACGACAGCAGCAGCAATACCTACTACACCAACAATGCCGCTCAAAACCCATACGGCTTAGGCAAGACCCACAAATCGACCTTCAAGGAAGAGTTGCGCTACTCCGCCGGTGCGGCAGTAACCTGGCTCTCGCCACTGGGTCCGATGAAGTTCAGCTACGCCTACCCGATCAAGAAAAAAGACAGCGACGAAATCCAACGCTTCCAGTTCCAATTGGGTACCACATTCTGACGTAGGCAGAACAAGGTCGTCTGAAAACCGAAATCCCTATGCAGATAAACATTTTCAGACGACCTGAAGGAAAAGGGGCAGGGCGTTCTGCCTCTTTTTAAAAACAAACCGTCATCCCGCTGATGGGCGGGATACAAAATCAAGGAAATCCAGATGAACATCATTGCCAACGCCTTCCGCCTCGGCGGCGCGGCTTTATTGGGCTTCGGGTTGATGAACCAAGCTGCGGCGGCGGAAGCCGTACAGAAAATCGGCTTTATCAATACCGAGCGCGTTTATCTTGAGTCCAAGCAGGCGCAACGCATTCAGACGACCTTGGAAAAAGAATTCCGCAGCCGTCAGGACGCTTTGCAGAAATTGCAGCAAGAAGGTGAGAAGCTCGAAAAATCCCTGTCCGAAGGCAAATTGCAGGGCAAAGAGCGTGAAGCTGCGGCAAAACGCTGGGGCGAGCTGGTTCAGCAGTTCCGCAAGAAACAGGCGGAGCTGGCAGAAGACTACAACCTGCGCCGCAACGAAGAATTTGCCGCCCTCCAGCAAAACGCCAACCGCATCATCGTCGATCTTGCCAAACGCGAAGGCTACGATGTGATTTTGCAGGACGTGATTTACGTCAACGCGCGTTACGACATTACCGACAGCGTGATTAAAGCCCTGAATACACGTTAATCGGAAGGCTGAACGAGATACAGCAAACCTGTTTTCAGACGACCTCTTTCAAGCGAAGGGTCGTCTGAAAATCCAATAAACGATATAATTACCTGTCTTATCACTCCTGCCGGCATACGTTTTAGGCAAACCGTTCTGTCCGACTGCTCCCGCCGTCCCTTTCAGACGACCTCATCCCAAAGCTTACGAAACATCATGACTTCAAAAACCTACACCCTGTCTCAAATCACAGCGCAGCTTGGCGGCGAATGGCGCGGCAAGGACATTTCCGTCGCCGCCGTGCGCCCGCTCGCAGACGCGCAGGCGGAACACATCAGCTTCCTCGCCAATCCGAAATACAAAGCCGAAGTCCACGACAGCAGCGCGGGTGCAGTCATCGTTTCTGCCAAAGCAGTGGACGAATTTGAAGGGCGCAACCTGATTGTCGCCGACGATCCCTATCTCTATTTCGCCAAAGTCGCCCGCCTGTTTTCACCCATCGTCAAAGCGCGCGGCGGCATCCATCCGACCGCCGTCGTCGAAGAGAGCGCGACCGTTCCTGCAAGCTGCGAAATCGGCGCAAACGCCTACATCGGTGCGAACACCGTGCTTGGTGAAGGCTGCCGCATCTTGGCAAATGCCGTTGTCCAACACGATTGCAAACTGGGCGACGAAATCGTCCTGCATCCCAACGCCGTCGTTTATTACGGCTGCACACTGGGCAACCGCGTCGAAATCCACAGCGGCGCAGTCATCGGCGCGGACGGATTCGGACTCGCCTTCGCCGGCGATTCATGGTTTAAAATCCCGCAAACCGGCGCGGTAACGCTGGGCGACGACGTAGAAATCGGCTCGAACACCAACATCGACCGCGGCGCGATGAGCGACACCACCGTCGGCAACGGCACCAAAATCGACAACCAAGTCCAAATCGGACACAACTGCAAAATCGGTTCGCACACCGTCATCGCCGCCAAAACCGGCATCTCAGGCAGCGTTACCATCGGCAGCTACTGCATCATCGGCGGCGGCGTCGGTACGGTCGGACACATCGAAATCGCCGACAAAACCACCATCGGCGGCGGCACGTCCGTCACCCACAGCATTACCGAAAGCGGCAAACACCTCGCCGGCATCTTCCCGATGTCCACCCATAAAGAATGGGCGCGCAACGCCGTTTACATCCACCGCCTGAGCGAAATGAACAAACGCCTCAAAACATTGGAAAACCGTCTGAGCGACAGCGAAAAAGACGAATAACCCCACAATCGGTTTACATGGCGGATGCGCTTTAAATCCCAACAAAGCGGCAAAGCCTATCGTTTTAAAGCCTCCGCGATGAAACCGCCCAGCTAACCCCGAAATACCAAGGAATACGACGAACATGGACGTACAACTCCCCATCGAAGCCAAAGACATCCAAAAACTCATACCCCACCGCTACCCGTTTTTGCAACTCGACCGCATCACCGCCTTCGAGTCCATGAAAACCCTGACCGCGATTAAAAACGTCACCATGAACGAGCCGCAGTTCCAAGGCCATTTCCCCGACCTGCCCGTCATGCCCGGCGTACTCATCATCGAAGCCATGGCGCAAGCCTGCGGCACACTCGCCATCCTCAGCGAAGGCGGCCGCAAAGAAAACGAATTCTTCTTCTTCGCCGGTATCGACGACGCCCGTTTCAAACGCCAAGTCATCCCCGGCGACCAACTGGTTTTTGAAGTCGAGCTGTTGACCAACAAACGCGGTATCGGCAAATTCAACGCCGTTGCCAAAGTCGACGGCCAAGTTGCCGTTGAAGCCGTGATTATGTGCGCCAAACGCGTGGTGTAAGAATGGGACAGGCCGTCTGAAAGTTCAAACGGCATCTTGCAGGCAATACCTGTATCAGACAGCAAGGAGACAGCATGACCCTTATCCATCCGACCGCCGTCATCGACCCTAAAGCCGAACTCAACTCCAGCGTCAAAGTCGGCCCATACAGCATCATCGGCCCCAATGTGCAAATCGGTGCGAATACCGAAATCGGCCCGCACGTCGTCATCAACGGCCATACGACCATCGGTGAAAACAACCGCATTTTCCAATTTGCCAGCCTCGGCGAAATTCCGCAGGACAAAAAATACCGCGACGAGCCGACCAAGCTGATTATCGGCAACGGCAACACCATCCGCGAATTCACCACCTTCAACCTCGGCACGGTAACCGGCATCGGCGAAACCCGCGTCGGAGACGACAACTGGATTATGGCGTACTGCCATCTCGCGCACGACTGCGTCATCGGCAACCACACCATCTTCGCCAACAACGCCTCGCTTGCCGGACACGTTACCATCGGCGACTACGTCGTCTTGGGCGGCTACACGTTGGTGTTCCAGTTCTGCCAAATCGGCGATTACGCCATGACCGCCTTCGCCGCAGGCGTACACAAAGACGTACCGCCTTATTTCATGGCGGCAGGCTACCGCGCCGAACCCGCAGGCATCAACAGCGAAGGCATGCGCCGCAACGGCTTCACCGCCGAGCAGATCGCCGCCGTCAAAGATGTGTATAAAACCATCTACCACCGCGGCATCCCGTTTGAAGAAGCCAAAGCCGACATCCTCCGCCGCGCCGAAACGCAGGCCGAGTTGGCGGTGTTTAAAAACTTCTTCGCCCAATCCACGCGCGGGATTATCCGCTGATTGGGAGAAACCGTACCGACAGGCAGGATTAAGGGCTGAAAGCCGTCGCGGCGAAAAGGTTTGAATAGAAACTGGGTGCTGTCCGCAAACCGTTTCAGACGACGTTGTTGCCGCAACATCAGCTTGTCCTTTCCTGTTTGGCACGGGAATGACTGCTGTCCAAACATTCGTCTTCAGTCCAATAGAAAGGTCGTCTGAAACCGGGTAAACCAAGTTTCAGACGACCTTTTGATTTTATGGCACGATGTTCGTCATGCGGATTTCAGGGGAATGGGGCGGCATTTTCTGCGTGGGCAATGCCTGCCGTTCCGCCCGCTTTAGTGGACGTGGCTGCTTTCTACGCCGCCTTTGATTTCGCCATAGACTTGTGCAGAACTGCCTTGTCCGGATTGGGAGGCGCAGGCGTTGAGGAGCAGGAGGGCGGTGGTGAGGAAGAGGAATTTTTTCATGCTGGTTTCCTTTGGTTGGATGGGAGGGGAGGTCGTCTGAAACTCAATAATATAGTGGATTAACTTTAAACCAGTACGGCGTTGCCTCGCCTTAGCTCAAAGA
>CAUVJL010000105.1:0-9275 GCA_963552075.1 uncultured Neisseria sp. | reverse complement strand
TTCAGCACCTTAGAGAATCGTTCTCTTTGAGCTAAGGCGAGGCAACGCCATACTGGTTTAAAGTTAATCCACTATATAAAACAGCGGCTTCAGACGACCCTTCTCTTCATTGCCAGCCATCCGTTTACCATCATCAGACTCAAACCCAACCAAATAAATCCGTAGCTGATTAATGCCCCGCTCTCCAAAGGTTCGCCCAGCCATGCAATCGAGATGATAAACAGCAAGACCGGTTCCAAATAGCTCAACATACCGAATACGGCAATGGGTAATAATTGGCTTGCTTTTAAATTCAAATGCATGGCGACCGCGCTATTGATACCCAGCAGAACGATAAAGCCGATAAGCTTGGGAGTGGACGCAATCAAATTAATGGTATCAGTTTGCGTCAGAATATAAAACAAGGCACAAGGCGCAATCACGAGCAAATCAAACGTCAGCCCTATCAATGCCGGCACGCCCAGTCTGCGGCGCACCAAATAATAGATGGGATATGTCCCGAATACCCATACCGTCACCCATGAAAATGCGCCGGATCGTACCAACTCCCATACCACGCCCAAACATGCCGATACGACCGCTACTATTTGCAGACGGTTAAGCGTTTCCTTAAACCAAATCCTGCCGCACGCCAGCATCGCCAATGGGAACAGGAAATAGCCCATTGCCACATTCACGCCTTCGCCATTGACCGGCGACCATACAAACAGCCAAAGCTGACTTGCGAAAACAGGCGTGGGCAACATAATCAAAAACCAACGTTTCCAATCCCTGCCCGTTTCACGAACAAACTGCCCTGCCGCCTTCCAGCCATCGCTCATGCCCATCAATACGCATATGGCCGCCAACATTGCAACCATGCGCCAAGCAAAAACTTCCGTCCCGGTCATCGGACGCATCCAAGTTCCGTACAGAAACAGCATGGAAAACAATAAATTGGAAGCTGCCGCCGCCACAAGCCCCTTTGAGAAATCCGTCATGTTCAGACGACCCCGCAAAAAACTTTATTGTATCAATGGGGAATGCGAAAAGAAATTTCATATTTTCGATATTTGAAGAAATAGAAAAACCTAACGCGAATCCTGCCGTCTCAACTTACTATAGTGGATTAACTTTAAACCAGTACGGCGTTGCCTCGCCTTAGCTCAAAGAGAACGATTCTCTAAGGTGCTGAAGCACCAAGTGAATCGGTTCCGTACTATCTGTACTGTCTGCGGCTTCGTCGCCTTGTTCTGATTTAAAATTAATCCACTATATCTCTCAGCCGTCCGCCCTCTCTCAACCAGTCTCAAAAATGCATAGGCAATCCGATAGCTGCAACAAATAAAAAAAGCCCTGCATTGCAGGGCTTTTTGAGATTCCAAAAACGAATTAACGTTTGGAGAATTGTTTTGCGCGGCGTGCTTTGCGCAGACCTGGTTTTTTACGTTCAACTTCACGGGCATCGCGAGTCACGAAACCGGCTTGAGACAAGGCAGGTTTCAACGCAGCGTCGAAGTCGATCAGGGCGCGGGTAATGCCGTGACGGATAGCACCGGATTGGCCGGTTTCACCGCCGCCGATAACGTTGACTTTGATGTCGAACGCTTCAGCGTTTTCAGTCAGAACCAAAGGTTGGCGAACAACCATGCGACTGGTTTCGCGGGCGAAGAATTCGTCAACGGGGCGACCGTTTACGATGATTTGGCCGGTACCTTTAGTCAGGAATACACGAGCCACTGAACTTTTGCGGCGGCCTGTGCCGTAGTAGTATTTACCGTTCATGTCGTGTCCTTATTTCAATTCCAAAACTTTGGGTTGTTGTGCGGCATGGGCGTGTTCTGCACCAGCATACACTTTCAGTTTTTTGATCATGGCGTAACCCAATGGGCCTTTAGGCAACATGCCTTTTACGGCTTGTTCCAAAGCGCGACCCGGGAATTGCTCTTGCATTTCACGGAAAGTACGCTCGTAGATACCGCCGGGGAAGCCGGAGTGACGGAAGTATTTTTTGTCTTCGAATTTGGCACCGGTTACACGCAGTTTGTCCGCGTTGATGACGATGATGTAGTCGCCAGTGTCAACGTGGGGGGTGTATTCAGGTTTGTGCTTGCCACGCAGACGGTGTGCGACTTCGGCTGCAACGCGACCCAGAACTTTGTCTTGGGCGTCGATAACGAACCATTCGCGCTTCACCTCGTGGGGTTTCGCTGAAAAGGTTTTCATAGTGGAAATCCAGATAGATATAGAAAGTTGTGAATTTTAAAGATGGGATTGGCTTTTGTCAATCGGATTGGGGTCGTCTGAAAGTGTTTTTTCTATGATGGCGTTTTTATGCATTGGGAAATGTTGTTTTTAGGTTGGAAAACATTGCTGATGTTCCAAAATATCGGGATATATTTTTTGATTTTAAGTTTGGTTTTTCAGACGACGTCGAAGCCGATGATAAATGAAAGCCATGCCGCAATCGGGCATGGCTTGATATGGGAATCCCCGCGAGAGCCGTTTTGGCTGAATCCGCTTGAACCTTGTTGACAAGGCGGTCACCTCAGGCAGTTTCGGGTGCATCTAAGGATAGACGCTCGCGCCCACTGCAACTCCCGGCAACCTTAAGCGAACTTATTGGTTCAAAGGAATATATGCCTTCGCGGACACCGCAGGGAAAAAGAAAAATCAGTTTTGTTCCAACCGCGCCAAAGCTTTTTGGCAAGCGTTGTTCATGTCGGTTATTTTACGCTCAAATTCACCTATTGCCAAATCGTCTTTGAGTGTGATTTTAAGGAGGTCGTGGACAACGTTGAGCGCGGTCATAATGGCGATTTTATCGCTGCCGACAATGCGTCCGCTCTCTTTGATGGCGGCACTTTTTTTGTTGAGCATATCAACGGCTTGGAGCAGGGTATCTTTTTCTTCACTCGGCGTGTTGATGGTGAAATTGACATTCATGATGTCGAGGCTGACTTGTTCGATACTCATGGCGTGTCCTTATGATTGCGTTTCTTGCGGCAGGCGGGAAATGAGCCGGCGGATTTTTTCTGCAGTCTGCTCTAATGCGCTGCGGTATTGTTCTTTTTCGGCGGTAAGGTTGTCGATTTTGCCTTGTAGGTCTTCTTTGAGTTTGCCGACTTGTACGAGCAGCGCTTCGCTCAATTCGTCAACGGCGGCTTCGTGTTCGCGCTTTTGTTGTTCATGCTCGAGCTTGAGGCGGTCGATTTCTTCGTTAAGGCGGCGGTTTTCACCAACAAGGGTTTCAAATTTTTGGGCCAGCTGGTAAACGCTGACTTCCAAGGTGTCGAGTGATTGATTCATGTATAGGCTTCCGTATTGCCGCATGGTGGCAGGCGGTC
The DNA here is from genome assembly GCA_963552075.1 of uncultured Neisseria sp. GTDB lineage: Bacteria > Pseudomonadota > Gammaproteobacteria > Burkholderiales > Neisseriaceae > Neisseria. The sequence goes on along the minus strand of CAUVJL010000105.1, from coordinate 5,949 downwards.
AGGATATTAGGATGATGATGCAGGGATGTCAATCGCTACCGAATGTTGAGGTCGTCTGAAACTTTTTGGCTTGATGTTTTCAGACGATCTTTGCCGTTCGGTCTTACTCAAAGCGCGCGCTGCGCTCCATGAGCCTTTCTGCAACTTGCTGCGGGGTCATTTCCTTGCGGATGAGTTGCAGCAGGGTTTGGGTAATGGGCATATCGATTTGGTATTTCACAGCGGTGTTAAACACTTCTTCGATGGTGCTGACGCCCTCGGAAACATGGCCGATTTCCACCAACACTTGATGCAGTTCTTTTCCTTCTGCTAAACCCAAACCGACACGGCGGTTGCGCGAAAGCGCGCCGGTACAGGTCAGGATAAGGTCGCCGATGCCGGCAAGCCCCATCATGGTTTTGGGCTGCGCACCCATGGCCATGGCAAGACGGGTAATTTCGGCGAGACCGCGCGTCACCAGCGCCGCACGCGCATTGAGTCCGTATTCGAGACCGTCGGAAAGTCCGGTGGCGATTGCCATAACGTTTTTGACGGCACCGCCGACAGCCACGCCGATAACGTCCGTGCTGCCGTAAAGGCGCATTACGTTGGTGTTGAGTTGCGGCACCAATTCCTCAATCCATTCCTGATTTTCTGAGGCGACAACCACGGCGCAAGGCAGTTGTTTGGCGAGTTCTTGGGCAAAGCTCGGACCTGACAGCACGCCGATTTTTTTGTTCTCAGGCAATACTTCTTTCAATACTTGGAAGGTCAACAGCCCTGTGTCTTGTTCAAAGCCTTTGCAGGCAGCAAGGACGGGGATATGGTCGGCATTGTGTTGTTTGAGGAGTTCCGCGCTGCTTCTCAAACCTGCGACAGAAGTTACGACAAGAACAAGCCCGCTGTCTTTGAGCGCATCACCCAAATCGGCGTAAACGGTTAAGGATTCAGGAAAAGGGAAACCGGGCAGGCCGCGTTTGTTTTCACGTTCTGCCTGCAATGTACGGACTTGTTCGGGATTGCGTGTCCAAAGGGCGACTTCGTTGCCGTGGCTGGCAAAGTGCAGGGCAAGGGCTGTACCCCAAGAACCTGCGCCGATGACGGTGATTTTCATTGTGTGTCTTCCAACGGTAAATTGTCGTTTAATTTAAACCAATCGGCTTGGCAGTGCAAGCGATAGAGGCCCATTCAACATGAAAACCGCATGAAAATGCAGAAGCTATCGCATATATTGTTTGTTTCTATTGAAAATCCAATATTGATTTACCGCAAAGGGCAAACCCCGCCCGCTGTTTATACTTCGCGGACAAAAAAGCCGGACATATCAAACGGACGCAAACAAAGCGGAATGTCATTCCCCCATTTTCGCCCGCCATTCATCACGGCAATCAACGGAAACGGTGCTTACTCATAATAATATCCACTACAAAAAGGAACACGCCATGAACCACCGCAACACCCGACTGATCCTGTCGCTTGCTGTTTTATCCGCATTGGCCGCCTGTGGCGGACAGGAAAGCAAGGAACAAAAACCTGCTTCCGCACCGACCGAAGCCTCTGCCGTTCAGACGACCCCTGAAGCAGCTTCAGCAGCCTCAGCAGCGTCCCAAGCTGCCGTTGACAGCAACGCTTCTCCTGAAGATCAAGAGCTGCTCAAACGCGCGCCAAGGCATCTTCAAACCGCTGCCAAGCGCCGAAGAAATGCAGAAACTGCGCCCGTTTACCGAAGAACAGGTCAAACTCGGCCATCAATTATGGTATGAACCGCGCCTCTCCAAAGGCAATACCGTAAGCTGCAACTCCTGCCACAACCTCGCCACCGCAGGCGTGGACAACCTGCCGACCAGCCAAGGCCATAAAGGACAGTTCGGCGGACGCAACTCCCCGACCGCTTTAAACGCCGCCCTGCTCGGTATGCAGTTCTGGGATGGTCGTGCGGCCGACGTTGAAGAACAAGCCGGCGGACCGTTGGTGAACCCAGTGGAAATGGCAAACGACTCGCAAGAAGCAGCCGCAGCCAAAATCGCCAAAATCCCCGAGTATCAAGAACTGTTTAAAACCGCCTTCCCCGAAGACGGGGCAGTTTCTTTCAAAAACATCACCACCGCGCTGGGCGCATTCGAACGCACCCTGTTGACGCCGACCAAATGGGACGACTACCTCAAAGGCAACGTCAACGCCCTGAGCGAACAAGAGCGCAAAGGCGTGCGCGCCTTTATGGACAACGGCTGTATCGCCTGCCACAGCGGCGTCAACCTCGGCGGCGCAACCTTCCAAAAATTCGGTTTGGTTGAAGGCCCGTACTGGAAATTCATCGAAGATCCGAAACACGACAAAGGCCGTGCCGACGTAACCAAAAAAGCTGAAGACGAATTCTTCTTCCGCGTCCCAGGATTGCGCAACGTCGCCAAAACTTATCCGTATTTCCACAACGGCAGCGTTTGGGAATTGGACAAAGCCGTTACCATCATGGGTAAAGCGCAGCTGGGTAAAGACCTGTCTCAAGACGAAGTCGAAAACATCGTTGCTTTTCTGAAAACCTTGTCCGGCAATGTTTCCGAATCTGCCCGCACCGTACCCGAACTGCCTTTGTCTGCTCCGATGGAATCCCATCCGAACAACAAATAAGCAGTAAATGAATGAAGGTCGTCTGAAAATTCAGGTTCAACCAAGCCCAAAGCTTTAGAGAACAGGATTTCAGACGACCTTTATGCCATTTCATGACCTGACATCATTCAAAGTCTGCATCCTTTTTACCGCAAATGACACGCCGGACAAGAACTTGCATCATCTGTAATGAAATACGCACTATTTAGGCAGTCATATTTCAAATAAAAATCAACCAATTGATTTATTTAAATTTTTTATAAAATTTATCAACAATAGAATGTCCAACTCAAAAAATCAATATCCGGATACCTATCATCAAACACACCCCATCGGTTGACGGCAGCAAGGCAAAATGTTGAAATACATATCTAGGATAAAAAATAAAAAGCGTTGATCAAACGCCTATAAACACACCACAAAATCCGTTCAGACGACCTTTCCTACCCAACCACCAAGCCCAAGGTCGTCTGAAATCATATAGTGGATAAACAAGAAGCAGTTGACAGCGTAATGTAACCAAGCCGCACCGCTTCAAGTCCAATCCACCATAAAACCAATTAACATACATTGCACCATGACCTTACTCGGCCTCAAACTCAGGCAGACCCAACAACTCAACCAACGTCTGCAACAATCCCTGCGCATCCTGCAAATGTCCGGTATCGAACTCGAACGTGAAGTCGAAGACTGGTTGCAGGATAACCCCCTGCTCGAACGTCCCGAAACCGACGAATTTGCTGACGCCGAGTTCAATCACGGCACTACCATGCCGCGCAGCAACCACCTCGGCGGCGACGATGCCGAAGACGCGTGGCTCAACATCGCCAAAGAAGAAGATTTCAACCAATACCTGCACGCCCAAGTGTGCGAACATCCCCTTTCCGACAAAGAAGCCGCCTACGTCCACATCCTCATCAACTTCCTGGACGACCAAGGCTATTTCACCGACAGTATCCAAGACGTTATCGACAACACGCCCTTAGAATGGATGCTGGACGAAGACGAACTGCAAAACGCCCTCGACCTTTTGCAGACCTTCGACCCGCCCGGCGTTGCCGCCGCCGACCTGACCGAATCCCTGATGCTCCAACTCATGCGCCTGCCCGCCAGCCCCGCGCGTCAGGCCGCCGCCCACCTCATCCAAAGTTCGCTGCACGATTTGGGCAAAAACCGCAAACAAAACATCATCCGCTTCCGCAAACTCTTTCCCGAAATCGACAGCGAAACCATAGAAGCCGCACTCGACATCATCGCCACGCTCAACCCCTACCCCGCCTACGGTTTCGCCTCCTCCGAACCGACCGCCTACATCCAGCCCGACGTTTGGGTCAAAGAAGGCAAAGACGGCTGGAAAGTCATCGGCAACGAAGCCGCCTGGCCCAAGCTGCAACTCAACCGCGAATACTGCGAACTCATGAAATCCGCAGAAGACGGCGCACCCGAGTGGAAAGAAAAAATCAACGAAGCCAAGCAGCGCATCGACTCTCTCGAACTGCGCAAAAGCACCGTCATCCGCCTTGCCGAATACATCGTCAAAAATCAGGAAGACTTCTTCATCTTCGGCGAAATCGGACTCGCACCCATGCTTATGAAAGACGCAGCCGCCGAATTGGGGCTTGCCGAAAGCACCATTTCGCGCGCCGCCAACCAAAAATATTTGTCTTGCCCGCGCGGACTATTTGCGTTACGCTATTTCTTCACACAGGCAGTCAATTCCGAAGGCGACAAAGAAGGCCTAAGCCAAGGCGCGATTAAAGCCGTTTTGGGGCAGATTATCGAAAACGAAGACAGCAGCAAGCCCCATTCCGACGAAACCCTTGTCCGCCTCCTCAAACAACAGGGCATAGACATCGCCCGCCGCACCGTCGCCAAATACAGGGAATCGCTCGACATCCCGCCGGCACACAAACGCAAACTTACCGAATGACAGTTTTAAACCGCAGTTTTCCCGTTCCGTTTCTGACGGACTGAACCCCACCGAAGGAGCTGTATTATGAATCTGAAAATCACCGGTCTGAATTTCGACGTTACCGAGGCCATCAAAAACTACGTTTCCGAAAAATTGGAACGCATCAACCGCCACGCAGCCAACGCCATTTCCGTTACCATCACCCTTTCTGTGGAAAAACTCAATCAACAGGCTGAAGCAGACATCCATCTGGCGGGCAAAGACCTCCACGTCGAGGCCGTTGAACAAGATATGTACGCCGCCATTGATGTTCTGATGGACAAGCTCGACCGCGCAGTGCTGAAACACAAAGAAAAAAGTGGTGATGTCCGCAACACGGTAAAACCTGCCGCAGAATAGTTCACAATCCTAAAGGTCGTCTGAAAACCTATTTTCAGACGACCTTTACATTAAATTTCCTTTTGCGGTACCAACCCGCACATCTCCCAATCTCATCAACCCGCTTCTGAGTTTCTTACCCATAGTGGATTGAATTTAATAGAACACGGCAAAGCCGCCCCATTCCATTAAAACCCATCCACATATGACCCAAAATCCAACACATCCTACCTCGATACCTTATCCCGCCACCCGCCCACTTGCATGAAAACGGAATGAAAGATAACATTCCCCTCCTTGCAGCTGGGATAAAATATATGTTGCAATCGCCGGGCAGTCGGGTAAAAGTGCAAAATGATTCTACACAGCGTCACCGCTTTAACATTCAGCACATTTTAAAACATTAGAAATTAAAACCGCCCACTGCCGACCTATTCATTTACTTTCATTCAGGTAGTTTATTCATGGATCAAAATAACACTCCACACCCTAATGTACCCAACGACACTGCAGTCATGACCGTCAAGGATTGGCTCATCACATTCCTGATACTCGCCATTCCTATCGTAGGCCTTGTCATGATATTTGTCTGGGCATTTGGGGACGGCAACAAAAACCGCAAACACTTCATGCAAGCTTATTTGTGGCTTATGCTGGTTTGTTTCATTATCATGATTCCGCTAGTATTTTTTGTAATGACACGCTTTCCTGCCGCAGTAATGCAGCAACAAAATTTTGGGCAGCCTGCATATGAAGCACCAATGAACAACCTGCCTTCTGAAAAATTTGATACCAACAGCCTCCCCGAGCAAGAAACATCTGCTGACGACATGTCGGAACAAGAAAACGAGGCTGCCTCAGAAGTTTCTGAAGAAGTTCCCGAAAACACTGAAGCTGCCCAATAATCAGAATTTACCCTGGCAAGTCAAAAGGTCGTCTGAAACAGATTTCAGACGACCTTTTAGTATGATTCAATGCTGGCTAATATAGTGGGAGACCTTTGCAAAAAAGCCCTTCGCCCCGGCAGCCGAAACCCAAAAACAGGTTTTCGGCTGTTTTCTCCCACAATCACT
>CAUVJL010000104.1:0-9370 GCA_963552075.1 uncultured Neisseria sp. | reverse complement strand
GTACTGTCTGCGGCTTCGTCGCCTTGTCCTGATTTAAAGTTAATCCACTATATTATTCCTCTTGCAAAAATCAGCATGATTTCAGGTTTAAATCCTCTTTCCATCTCTTTCGGAAACAGGCGGGGTCGTCTGAAAATAGAAAATGGGAAGCATCTTCTGCCTTCATTTCTACGCAGGGATGATGCAGTTGAGATGTCCCAGCATGAATTTGCAAAAGGGTTATTTCACAAAATGGTCTTATTGACGGGTCAAACATCTGCCCAACCGTCTTCCAATCTGTTTTGTCTTGAATGTACTGTTTCAGCGTTCCCGAATAATGAATTCGGACGCTTGCCCAAATCGTTCCAATTGCCGTCCTTTTAATCCGGCAATACTTTTTTAAAACTTTCAAACGAGGAGAAACCATATGCGAACCCTGTTAACCGGTTCAAAAGGACAATTGGCGCGTTGCTTTCGCGACCGCCTGCCTGAAAATTGGGAATTGATTGCCACCGATTCGACATCCTTGGATATTACAGATACCGAAGCCGTTCGCAATATGGTTCAAAACTTCCAACCCGACGCCATAGTCAATGCAGCGGCCTTTACCGCAGTCGATAAAGCAGAGGCCCATGTCGGCACCGCATTTGCCGTCAATGCCACCGCCGTCCACAACCTCGCCTCTGCCGCCCGCGCCTGCCAAGCCCGCTTTATCCATATCTCTACGGACTATGTGTTCGACGGCACAAACAAAACTCCATACAAAGAACAAGACTATACCAACCCGCAAAGCGTGTATGGGCGCACTAAAGTCTCAGGCGAACTGCTCGCCTTGGCAGCCAATCCGGACAGCACCATCATCCGTACCTCATGGTTATTCAGCGAATACGGCAACAACTTTGTCAAAACCATGATCAGACTGGCCGTAGAACGGGACAACCTCTCCATTGTTCATGACCAAACAGGCAGCCCTACTTATGCCGGCGACCTTGCCCAAGCCATCATTACTTTGCTGCAGCAACCCGTTGCCCCACGGGGTATTTATCACTACGGCGGCAATAAATCGGTAACATGGTATGAATTTGCCCAAGCCATTTTCCAAGCGGCGCAACAGCAAGACCCTGATTTTAAAATTCCACAACTGAACGCCATCACGACCGACCAATACCCCCTACCCGCCCCGCGTCCTGCTTACAGCATTATGGACTGCCAAAAAATAGAAAACGAATGCGGCATCAAGGCATCCGATTGGCAAAAAGCGTTAAATGAAATCATCGGCAAGCTGGATAACTGACTAGCACCCTCTGCCATATAAAACAAAAGACCGCAAAAACGAAGCGGTCTTTTGTTTTACTCAGGATATACTGGCAGCAGAACAGAAATGTCGTATCACCATTATCAACTCTTTCTTGTAAGGTCGTCTGAAAATTCAGACGACGTATTCAGTCGATAACGCCCAATTCCTGCAATCCCCGTAACACCCCATCCTCATCCACGCTCGGACATACAAATTTTGCCACAGCCTTTGCTTCAGCTTCACCATTGCCCATTGCCACTCCAAATCCGACAGTAGACAACATTTCCAAGTCGTTGAAGCTGTCACCAAATGCCATAACATCCTTCATTTCAATCCCCAGCTTACCTACGGCATGAGCAATTCCCCTTGCCTTAGAACCTTCAGAACGAAGCATATCCATGGCACATTCATGCCACCGAACCAATTTAAATCCGTTTTGTTGAATTTCATCTTCAATGGCGCGTTCTTGATTGGAGTCTGCAAAGATCAGCATTTGATACACTTTTGCCCGATGAAAATATTCTTTATCCACCAAAAAATCGGGAAAAATATGCGCCAATGCATCTTTAACAAGCGATGAAGGGCTGGAAACCGCAATTTCATTGTTATTCACAAAGGCGTAATCAATATTTTTATTGTCCAACGACGCGCATATTTCCATCATATTCGCAGAATCCATCGGATATTCCTGCAATACTTCCCCATGAAACGACGTATATTGCCCATTAATGGTCACCAGCATATCGATTCCGCTTTCACGGATCAGCTCCTGCACTTTTTTCGGAATAGCCGCAGGAGGACGACCCGTTGCAATCGCGGTCAATATCCCTTTCTCTTTCAACGCCGCCATTGCTTTATAAACGGAAGGCCTCAGGGTATCGGTATATTTCCGATAGAGGGTGTCATCAATATCAAAGAAGATAATTTTCGGATTTTTCATAAGCAGGCAAACAAAAGTTTCATCATTTCAAAGTTCGGCTATTGTACCGTCAACCTAATCAAAAGAATATCTGCCTGATATATAGTGGATTAACTTTAAACCAGTACGGTGTTACCTCGCCTTAGCTCAAAGAGAACGATTCTCTAAGGTGCTGAAGCACCAAGTGAATCGGTTCCGTACTATCTGTACTGTCTGCGGCTTCGTCGCCTTGTCCTGATTTAAATTTAATCCACTATATTTAAACATTCATGACCACAAACAACCAGCGTTTTATCTTTTTCGAAGATACAAAAAAGACAAGCCCCTGAAAAATCAGGGGCTTGTCAAAATCTGGCACGCCCACGGGGAATCGAACCCCGGTTACCGCCGTGAAAGGGCGATGTCCTAACCGCTAGACGATGGGCGCGGATAAATCTTGTGGCGCACCCGGAGCGATTCGAACGCCCGACCCTCTGGTTCGTAGCCAGATACTCTATCCAACTGAGCTACGGGTGCACTGAAAGAAAGATTTGGATTATATTTTCCCATACAGGGCTTGTCAAGGGTTTTCTTGGATAAACGATGTGCAAAGTGTAGAATACTGCCCTGTTGTGTGAATTTTCAGGAATTTAGGATGTTTCATCTTTCTCGCTGGTTGAGATTATCGGAAGCTTTTACCCGATTGAACCGCCCTGTTGTGGTCGTTGATTTAGAATCTACCGGCGGCAATCTGTATCAAGACAGGGTGACGGAAATTGCCTTTCTGCGCTTTGAAAACGGCCGGGTAGAACATTACGAACAATTGATCAACCCGGGAAAGCCGATTCCTGAATTTGTCGTCCAACTGACCGGCATTACCAATGAAATGGTGGCGCAGGCTCCCGCTTTCGACCAAATTGCTCCCGACATACTGCCTTTACTGCGCGGCTCTTTGATTGTGGCGCACAACAGCCGTTTCGACTACACCTTCCTGCGTCATGAATTTTGTCGTGCAGGCATCGATTTTGCCGCTCCGGCATTGTGTACCGTCCAACTGTCCCGCCGCCTGTACCCTCAATTTTATAAACACAATCTTGACAGCATTATCAGCAGAATGGGCATTCAAACGGACGAGCGGCATCGTGCGTTAGCCGATGTTTTGGCACTTGCCGATTATTTGGAACACAGTCTGAAAGAGAAAACCTTGGAAGAATGGGATAATCACTGCCGCGCTCTGATGAATCCGAAAATGCTGCCGACGCAGCTATCCGATTCTTTAGCTGCCAAACTCTATTCATTACCCGATACGGTAGGCGTGCTGGTGTGGTTTGACCATTCAGGAAAAGTGCATTCTGTCGAGGCGTATGAAAAAACGTATAGCGAAATCGCCGCCCTACTCCACAGCAAAGAAGGCTTGCACTATGTTCAAAATGCCGCAGATGTGAAATTCATCCCCGCAGTAGGGAGCCTGCATGCCTTGTGGTTGAAAGCGCAGGTTATGCAGGAATATCAAGAGGAGTTATCTGCACCATTTCCCCTCAAGCAATTGAATCCCAAAACATTTATGACTGTTAAGTTCATCCCCGACGAACATGGCGTACTGAAGGCACGAATTGTGCCGCTAGACAACGGCAGCAGCACCACCCGCCCTTACGGTTTGTTTATCCACAAAAAAGCGGCAAAACGCGCATTGAACATCTGGGCGCAAGAACATAATTTCTGTCCCGATGCCTTAAACATTTTGCCGGTCAGTCACGCACAGGGAGCGCCATGCCCCGTGCAGGCTGTCGGCAAGTGCAATGGGACATGCCATAAAGGTGACGGAATCGAAGAACAAAATACCCGAATTCATGCCATGGCATCCAAGCTGCCTGTTGCCGACTGGGGGAAAGTGCATGAAGTGGAAATCACGGAAACAGACGAATTATCAGGCCGCAGCGTCATCATGCGCTGCGCCGGAGGCGCTTTGGAGCTGCCGAACGGACACTGGTATTTCGACAACCTGCTGCCGTCTATATTGAAAATTAAATTCAAACGAGACAGACAAAACATCCGCGTTATCGCTTGAGTAATTGACGTAAGTGGACGAACAAAAAAGAGGTCGTCTGAAAACCAAGTCGGCGTTTTCAGACGACCTTTTATCATTACTGAGCATTATCCAAATCTACGGCTGTTTCAAATACAAAACCTCAATCCGTCATAAGATTTATTGAGCCATCCTTTTAGATACCCGAGAAGGAACGGAGGCTTTCTCCCCGGTTTTCTTTATTTGGAAGAGGTATTTTTTATAAAATATTTTCGCATTCCGTTTATCTTTTGAATCCCAATACGCATCTGCAATATTTAAGTATGCAACAGTTCTATCTGGGGATGTCTTAATAATCTTATGTAAGAGATATATTGCAGACTGATGATGCTCCTGATTATTAAGATAAAATGCAATATTATTATATGTTGCAATATTTTTCTGATTAATCGGGTATCTGCCAAGATACCAATCCATTCTACTTTTATCTATATCAAAACCCGAGTGGTCTTTGACATACTCTTCTAAATCGTCCAATGTATTTTCAAGTGCATAAAAAGTTCTACATTTCTCACCATGCATCTTTAAAACAGTCTGTCTATCATAATCTTTTATGGGTTTATGGATATTTTTTCTGCACTCTAAAGATTTAACGTCAAAATCTTCCTTATACAGACTAATCGTTTTCAATTTATCTAAAATTAATAACTTCCCATTCCTCTTTATGTAATATTCTTCATAAAATCTCCCGCCAAAATCATCAACCCTAACGACAATAAAATCGCCCTCCTCATAAGACGTAATATTTTCCTTCTTTACGTCACTAAAAAAATTATTTATTTCAATCGATTGCCTTTTATCTCCAATTGGTTCGTAATTATAGTGGATTAAATTTAAATCAGGACAAGGCGACGAAGCCGAAGACAGTACAGATAGTACGGCAAGGCGAGGCAACGCCGTACTGGTTTAAAGTTAATCCACTATATTGGCGCTTACTGACACAGGAAATAACAATATGAATAAATACAAACCGATTTTTTTCATTTTCTTTTTACTCTTTCTAAATCCACAGATACAGCAATAAAGACAAACAAAGAAGATTGATGGTTTTTACTGCAACTGAGCAGCCCGAATCTCAGGAAAAAGGCGGAACAGACAAATCAAATTGCTTCAGCAAACCGATGGTTTCATAAACGGGCAGCCCCATTACGCCGGTAAAGCTGCCTTGCAAATACTCGACAAACACGCCGCCCAAGCCTTGGATTCCGTATGCACCGGCTTTATCCATCGGTTCGCCGCTTTGAATGTAGGCAAAGATTTCGTCAGGGGATAAGGTTTTGAAACGCACATCACTGGTTTGCAAGACGCTGCGCGTTTCGCCTTGCCAATAAACGCATACGGCAGTCAGTACTTGATGGGTTTGCCCTGACAGCTGCCCAAGCATGGCGGCAGCATGCTCTTGGGTTTCGGGTTTGCCGAGGATATGGTTTTGATAGGCAACGGTGGTATCGGCGGTCAGAATGGGAAATTTGGGCGGCGTATCATGTTGTGCAAACCATTGGGCGACGGCGGCAGCGTTCTTTTCGTTCGCCATACGCTGAACATAATCGGCGGCATTTTCGTCAGGAAATGGCGTTTCATCGATATCGGCGGGAATGCGCCGAATTTGGTAGCCTAAGTTTTCAAGGATTTCGCGGCGGCGCGGGCTGCCGGAGGCAAGATAAAGTGTCTGCATAAGTTTTCAGATATTTGAGATACGGATTTTGGGGATTTAATCGATAAGGCAGAGAGGCATACAGAAAGGTCGTCTGAAAATTTTCAGACGACCTTTCCAATCGTTAATCGTGTTGATCCAATTGATAAATTTGGGCAACGGCATCGACCAGATTGCTGTTTTCCGAGCCTGCCTTATTGAGGGTTTGAGTGGGAGAGTGGAGGAGTTTGTTGGTCAATTGGATGGAGAGCCGCTCCAATACCTCTTCCGCCGATGCGCCTTTGGCAAGCTGTTTCATCGCATTTTCCAAAACCTGCCTGCGGGCGCGTTCGCCTTCGTCACGCAGGGCGCGGATAAGGGGGACGCTTTGGCGGCTTTGTTGTTGGCGGACAAACTCACCGACCTTTTTCTCCACCATAGCTTCGGCTTCGGCAGCCGCTTTTTGGCGGGCCTCCTTGCCGTTTTGAACGATGCCCATCATGTCATCAACAGTGTAAAGATAAGCGTCGCCCAGTTCCCCCACTTCGGCTTCGATATCGCGCGGAACGGCAAGGTCGAGCAGAAACATGGGCATATTGAGACGCAGGCGCAATGCGCGTTCCACCATGCCTTTGCCGACCAACGGGAGCTGGCTGGCGGTAGAGGAAACGACGACATCGTATTCGTGCAAAATGTCGGGCAACTCTGTCAGCAGGCAAGGCTCGGCATTTAGTCCGAGTTTGTCGCACAACTCTTGGGCGCGCGGCAGGGTACGGTTGGCAACAGTAATGAGTTTGGGATTTTTGGCAGCGAAATAGGTGGCGACCAATTCAATCATTTCGCCCGCGCCGATAAATAGAACGTTCAGGTCGCTGATATCGGGAAAAATCTGTTCGGCAAGCTTGACGGATGCGGAAGCCATCGAAACGGAATTCTCGCCGACGGCAGTGTCGGTACGCACCTCTTTGGCAACGGCAAACGTTTTTTGAAACAATGCGTTGAGGTTGGTATTGATACTTTCTTGTTCTTGAGCGACACGCACGGCATCTTTAATCTGTCCCAAAATCTGCGGCTCACCCAATACCATAGAATCCAATCCGCAGGCAACGCGGAAAGCGTGGCGGATGGTTTCGTTGTTGTCCAAGGTATAAAGATAGGGGCGGATTTCTTCGGCGGGCAGGTTGTGGTATTGCGCCAGCCATTCGATAATTTGCTCGGTTTCGCCGACGCAGTAAAGCTCGGTGCGGTTGCAGGTCGATAGAATTACTGCCTCCTTCGCTGCTTTGCTTCGAGCAAGGTTGCGGACGGCTTCGGGCAGGCTTGCTGCGGTGAATGCCAGCTTCTCGCGTATACTCAAAGGCGCAGTTTGGTGGTTGAGTCCGACGGCGGTAAGTTGCATGGGATAAGGGGGAGAGATGGTATGTGTCGGCGGGTATTATAGCTTAACTTGACTTTGAAATGAATGTGTTGGCTTCCAAACAAACAGTGCGATTGGCAAAATTTAGATTACCCGGGGTCGTCTGAAAACATCAGATTCATATAACGAAATCATCTTTAAATCGAACAAACCATTCTTTCCCATTTTCAGACGACCTGATTAAAGTAGCTCCAAACTGAGAATAAGGAGCACCCTATGACGACCACCGCCGACCCGCGCGCCAAACTGCCCGACACCCCGCTTTCCGGCAACGAAGCCCTGAAAGACCGCAGCGACTATCTGCACGGTACCATCAAAGACGATTTGACCGACGACTTTACCGGCGGCTTTACCGCCGACAATTTCCAGCTCATCCGTTTCCACGGCATGTACGAGCAGGACAACCGTGACATCCGCGCCGAGCGTACCGACCAAAAACTCGAACCCTTAAAAAACATGATGTTGCGCTGCCGCTTGCCCGGCGGCATCATCACGCCTGCGCAGTGGCTGGGCATAGACAAATTTGCCGGCGATCACACCATTTACGGTTCCATCCGCCTGACCAACCGCCAAACCTTCCAATACCACGGCATTTTAAAAACCGATTTGAAGCTGGCGCACCAGTCCCTGCACAAACTCGGCCTTGATTCCATCGCCACCGCCAGCGATGTCAACCGCAACGTACTTTGCACCAGCAATCCCGTTCAAAGCCCGCTGCACCAAGAAGCCTACGAATGGGCGAAACGCATCAGCATGCACCTTCTGCCGCGCACCATGGCATACGCCGATGTCTGGCTGGACGGCGAAAAAGTGTTCACCACCGAACCGACCGAACCGCGCAACAAAGAAATCGCCGACGATGTCGAGCCGATTTTGGGCAAAACCTATCTGCCGCGCAAATTCAAAACCGCCGTCGTCATCCCGCCTGACAACGATGTGGACATCCATTCCAACGACTTAGGCTTTGTCGCCATCGAAGAAAACGGCAAACTTGTCGGCTTCAACGTCCTTGTCGGCGGCGGACTGTCCAGCGAACACGGCAACACCAAAACCTACCCCAACACCTCTTACGAATTCGGCTTCGTCCCCCTCGAATATACCCTCAACGCTGCCGAAGCCGTCGTCAGCACCCAGCGAGACTGGGGCAACCGCAGCGACCGCAAAGCCGCGCGTACCCGCTACACCCTCCAGCGCGTCGGTGTTGAAGTATTCAAAGAAGAAGTCGAAAAGCGCATGGGCATCAAGTTCGAACCTATCCGCCCCTACGCTTTCACCCATCGCGGCGACCACATCGGCTGGGTTAAAGGACTCGAAGGCAACTGGCACCTGACCCTGTTTATCGAAAACGGCCGCCTGCTCGACTACCCCGGCAGGCCGTTGAAAACCGGCGTGCGCGAAATCGCCAAAATCCACCCCGGCGACTTCCGCCTGACCGCCAATCAAAACCTCGTCGTCGCCAACGTCCCGCCCGAGCTGAAAGACACCATAGACAAAATCGCCAAAGAACACGGCTTAATCAGCAAATCCATCACCATCCAGCGCGAAAACTCGATGGCGTGCGTCGCCCTGCCGACCTGTCCGCTGGCAATGGCGGAAGCCGAACGCTTCCTGCCGTCGTTCTCCGACAAAATCGACGAAATGTTCGCCAAATACGGTTTGGAAGACGAATACATCGTCCTGCGCGTCACCGGCTGCCCCAACGGCTGCGGCCGCGCCATGCTCGCCGAAATCGGCTTGGTCGGCAAAGCCGTCGGCCGCTACAACCTCTACGCAGGCGGCAACCGCGAAGGTACCCGCATCCCGCGCCTGTTTAAAGAAAACATCACCGAACCCGAAATCCTCGAAATCGTGGACGGCTGGGTCGGCAACTGGGCACAAAACCGCCTCGACGACGAAGGCTTCGGCGACTTTGCCGTCCGTACCGGCATCGTCAAACCCGTCCTCGACCCGCCGCGCGATTTTTGGGCTTGAAAACCTTATAGTGGATTAACTTTAAACCAGTACGGCAGTACGGCGTTGCCTCGCCTTAGCTCAAAGAGAACGATTCTCTAAGGTGCTGA
>CAUVJL010000103.1:0-9648 GCA_963552075.1 uncultured Neisseria sp. | reverse complement strand
AGTACAGATAGTACGGAACCGATTCACTTGGTGCTTCAGCACCTTAGAGAATCGCTCTCTTTGAGCTAAGGCGAGGCAACGCCGTACTGGTTTAAGGTTAATCCACTATATTGAGTCAATTCGTCGATTATGCGCCGATTAAGACAATGTGTCATCCGCAGCCGGACCCAAATATTTAGATCATGCAACCACCATCAACAAAGGTCGTCTGAAAACACAGATTTAATCTGCCAAACGTTTTCAGACGACCTTTTTGCGTAACATTCACGCCAAGCTTTAGCTTTAATAGCTCAGTCAAAGCGAGGACTGAGCATCTCTATCCCTTTGTTTCAGATTGATTTCTGCCAAACACATTTCTGCCGCCGTCAAACCCGACTGTACCGCTGCTTCCAACGTAGCCGGATAGCGCGGGTGCAGGTAGTCGCCTGCCGGATAGATGCGCCGCTGGTGCAACCAGGCAAAATCGGGAGTGGCGGAATCAGGCATGCAGGCTGTGGTCGCGCGTTTTTCGGTGATGACGCGTGCGGCCTCGGGTTCGTCCAAATAAGGGCAGATGCGTTTTACATCAGCATGGACTTTCTCTGCCCATTCTTGGCTTTTGAACGCGCCGACATGGTCGGAAACGCTGATGACGGCGGCGACTTCGTTTGCCGGAAAACCAAGTGCGCCGCGATACACCAGCCATTGCGCCGTACCGTCGGCAAATCCGGTCAGCGGCGAGGGCAGATGGATGGGAACGGCATAGCGAAGATAGACAGTGGTAATCGAGTGATAGCGGAGATTTTGATAGGTCGTCTGAATATAGTCGGGAGTATCTTCAGGGAAAAGATGGATGGCATGATACGGCGCAGTCGCAACAATAACGGCATCAAAAACCTCGTCATTCACAACGACACGTCCGTCAGGAAGGTTTTTCAGACGACCTACGCGGGTTTCAAGACGGATGTCCGCACCGCATTGCTTGAGTTTTGCCACCGCAGGTTCGGCGATGATTGCGCCTAAATCGCGCTTGGGCAAAAGGTAGTCGCTGCCGGATTTATCCGCCCATACGCCGTCGGACAAAACATTGCACAACACCCGCAAACTTGCATGTTCCAAAGGCGTATTGAGTGCGCCCCACACCAGCGGCTGCCAAAACTCTGTAACCAGCCTGCGCGGGACATTGCGCTGCCGCAGCCATTGGGCAACGGTCAAATCAACGTGCTTGCCGCGTGCGTAACGCTGCAACGCAGCCATATCGGATAACAGCTTGATTTTCAGAGAAAACGAAACTTTTTTAGCACGCAATATGCCGGTCAAAATATGCAGCGGCGAAGGAAGGTTGGTACTTTGAAACTGCAAACCTTCATGTATATACCATTGCAGCAGCAAACGGCAAAAAGCGGCTTCAGGGTCGGCACTGATGTGCTCCATCAGCGTCAATACGCCGTGATAAGCGCCGAGCAAGATATGCTGCCCATTGTCCAAAAAGCTGAATCCGTCAGAGTTTCCAGCCAAAGTACGCGCCCGTCCGCCCGCCTGCCGACCGGCTTCAAACACAGTAACATCAGCACGGCGCGCCAACGACACTGCGGCGGACAAACCTGCCCAGCCTGCGCCGACGACGGCAATTTTCGGGCGAAGATGCGGAGTGTTCATGGCTTAAATCCGAATAACCAAGTTTTCAGGGCGATACGCTTTTTGCGCGGCGAAGGAATGGCAATTTTATAAGTCAGGACGTTTTGCGCGCCGTCGCGGTCGATTTCGTTCAACAGCGCGTAATAAATCGCCGCCATCACCAACCCGACTTTTTGGGATTTTTTATCTGCAGCGGGCAAGAGCGACATCGCCTCACGATACATCTCGCGGGAGCGTGAAACTTGAAAACGCATCAGTTCGGCAAAATTATCCGTCGGCTTACATTGCATAATCACGCTTGCAGGCACGTCAAACCGCTGCATTTCCTCCATCGGCAGGTAAATCCGACCGTTTCTCGCATCTTCGCCGACATCACGGATAATGTTTGTCAGTTGCAGCGCAAGGCCCATCTTATCGGCGTATTCCAGCGTTCGGTCGTCTGAAAAACCCAAAATCCGCGCAATCAGGCAGCCGACGACGCCCGCGACGCGGTGGCAATACAGTTTCAACTCTTCAAAACTGCCGTAACGCGCCTGAACCAAATCCATCTGCATCCCGTCGATTAAGGCTTCCAATTCATATTTCGGCAGCTTGAAAGTTTCCTTAACCTGCCGCAAAGCCTGATTGACCGGATGCTCCGGCATCACGCCGCCGAATACCTTGTCCAAATCGCCGCGCCACCAGTTCAACGTTGCCTGCGCCACATTCGGATCGGAACAGTCATCGACCACATCGTCCAATTCGCGGCAAAAAGCATACAAAACCGTTATCGCATCCCGCTTTTCCTGCGGCAGGAAACGGAAGCCCGACAAAAAACTGGAGCGGCTTTCCTCTGCCTTCTGACGGCAATAATTAAGTCCTTGCACGGCGTGTCCTAAAAATATGGTTATGAAGGACGATTTTATCGGGATTTGGGGAATTGTGGCAATTTCAGACGACCTTTCATCCCTATATTGTTCAAATCATCCATATTTGATTTACTTCATTTTTAAGACAAGTTAATATAGACAATCGACTCTCCTAATACCAATTATATTTTATAGTCATGAACATTACGTCTAAAACACTTATCCTAACCATCCTACTTTCCATCTCAGGAATGCAGGCTTATGCGGCAAAACCACATTACACCCCGCGTCACAATATCTCTCAAAACAGTGAAAACCAAGCCTTCCGATTGATTCAAGAAATGGCGAAACAGGGGGACACCCGCTCTCAACTTGACTTAGGCACTATGTACTCAAAAGGCATAGGCACGACGCAGGATTACGAGCAGGCTAAATACTGGTTTGAAAAAGCAGCGCACAACGACAACGCCGAAGCGCAATTCAATCTTGGAATCATTTATTACGAAGGTCAAGGAACAGCACAAGACTATCGCCAGGCCAAATTTTGGTGGGAAAAGGCGGCCGAACAAGGCAATGCAGAAGCAGCGTTTAATTTAGGCATCATTCACTATGCCGGTATAGGCGTTCCACAAGACTATATACAGGCAAAAACTTGGTTTCACAAAGCAGCAGACCAAGGGGAAGACAGTGCGCAATTTTACTTGGGTTTGATGTATTACTCAGGTGATGGCGTAGGCCAAGACTATAAACTTGCCAAGTCATGGTTTGAAAAAGCCGCCAAGAAAGGTAACGCCAAAGCGCAATATAATTTAGGCATCATGTATGCAGAGGGACAAGGCGTTACCCAAAATTATCCCAAGGCAAAATATTGGTACAAAAAAGCGGCAGAACAAGGCAATCCCAACGCCCAAAACAACTTAGGCGTTTTATACGAAAACGGACAAGGTGTAACCCAAAACTTTACCCAGGCAAAATCTTGGTTTGAAAAAGCCGCCGCCCAAGGCAATACGCTCGCGCAACATGCTTTGGAATACATTGTGCAGCAAAATCAAAACTGACCCCTGGATTTTTCCAATACACCATTATCAATGGGTTAACTCTGTTCAATGCCCAGCGGGCAACTTTACAAAGAAAGCTATAGTGGATTAAATTTAAATCAGGACAAGGCGACGAAGCCGCAGACAGTACAGATAGTACGGCAAGGCGAGGCAACGCCGTACTGGTTTAAATTTAATCCACTATAAAAACAATAAGGCATACGGTTATAACTGTATGCCTTATTTGCTGTTTCAATCCAATTTCAATTGCAATATTTATTGATATCGCTTTGATAATGTTTAATCAAATCATCACGATTTGCAGTGCGCGCACTTTCCGCAAACTGACGGTTTACGCGGGCAATCCGACAGTTGTCTTCTTTATTTTTGCGGTTTTCTTCTTCAACCTTCTTATTCTGCTCCTCAACCTGCTTATTCTGCGCCAAAATCTTCTCGTTCAGCTTAGCCTGCTGCTCTGACAGCGTCCCTTCTTGGGCATTTTCCGGTTTGGCAACTGCAGGCGTCACGTTACGGGTTCGAATATTCACAATATTCGAACGTTCCGGCTGCAAACGATTAGGCGTATCGGAGTAGCTGGTGCTGCCACTGCCGCTTTTCCATGTATAAACATTATTTCCGGCCATTGCTCCGGCAGCATACAAAACGCCAAGCAAAAATAAGGATAAAGATGATTTTTTCATTTTGTTTTCATCGTAAACGTGTTTTCAGACGACCCTATTTTACTTGATTTTTAAAAATATGTCATATTAATTCAAAAATATGCATCGTAATGGTGTCGTAAAAAAATAATCTCAAATTGCAAACAATCCGCTGTCAACAAATCTTAGCGGGTGTTATAATGCCGTGCATCTTGCACAAACTGAAAGACTGAGCATCATGCGTATCGTAGAAAAAGCCTATACTTTCGACGATGTTTTGTTGGTTCCTGCACATTCAACCGTGCTGCCACGAGACGTTAAACTTCAAACCAAGCTCACCCGCGAAATCACGCTCAACCTCCCCTTACTTTCCGCAGCAATGGACACCGTTACCGAAGCACGCCTCGCCATTTCTATGGCGCAAGAAGGCGGTATCGGCATTATCCATAAAAACATGACGCCCGAAATGCAGGCGCGTGCCGTTTCCAAAGTGAAACGCCATGAGAGCGGCGTAGTAAAAGACCCTATTACGGTTGCGCCGACGACGCTTATCCGCGAAGTATTGGAAATGCGCGCGCAACGCAAACGCAAAATGTCCGGTCTGCCAGTCGTAGAAAACGGCAAAGTAGTCGGTATCGTTACCAACCGCGACCTGCGTTTTGAAAACCGCCTCGACCTGCCCGTTTCCGCCATCATGACCCCGCGCGAACGCTTGGTTACCGTCCCCGAAGGCACAAGCATCGACGAAGCGCGCGAACTGATGCACGAACATAAAGTCGAGCGCGTTTTGGTCTTGAACGAAAAAGACGAACTTAAAGGCTTGATTACCGTAAAAGATATTTTGAAAACCACCGAGTTTCCGAATGCCAACAAAGACTCCGAAGGCCGTTTGCGCGTAGGCGCGGCTGTCGGCACCGGCGGCGACACCGAAGAGCGCGTAAAAGCCTTAGTCGGAGCGGGGGTCGACGTCATCGTCGTTGATACTGCGCACGGCCATAGCCAAGGCGTTATCGAACGCGTGAAATGGGTAAAAGAAACCTATCCGCACATCCAAGTCATCGGCGGCAATATCGCAACCGCCAAAGCCGCTTTAGATTTGGTCGCAGCAGGAGCAGACGCCGTCAAAGTCGGTATCGGTCCTGGTTCGATTTGTACCACCCGTATCGTTGCAGGCGTAGGCGTGCCGCAACTGACCGCCATTCACAATGTTGCCGAAGCCCTCAAAGGTACCGGCGTTCCGCTGATTGCCGATGGCGGCATCCGCTTCTCTGGCGACATCGCCAAAGCTCTGGCAGCAGGCGCATACAGCGTCATGCTTGGCGGTATGTTTGCCGGTACGGAAGAAGCACCGGGCGAAATCGAACTCTACCAAGGCCGCTCGTACAAATCCTACCGAGGCATGGGTTCTCTGGGGGCAATGAGCCAAGGTTCCGCCGACCGCTACTTCCAAGATAAAACCGACAGCACCGACAAATACGTCCCCGAAGGCATTGAAGGCCGCGTTCCCTACAAAGGTCCGATTGTGAACATCATCCACCAACTGACTGGCGGTTTGCGTTCCAGCATGGGCTATTTGGGCTGCGCCAATATCGAAGAAATGCACGAAAAAGCGGAATTTGTAGAAATCACCTCCGCCGGCATGAGCGAATCCCACGTTCACGATGTCCAGATTACCAAAGAAGCGCCGAACTATCACCGCTAAGGTAAAGTGAAAAAAGGTCGTCTGAAAAGCTTTTCAGACGACCTTACTTACAAAAAAATTACAAATCGTTATTCCACTTCAACTGGCTTGCCTTGCTTATCAATATAAAAGAATTCATCTTCACTAAAATCTTCGTCTTTAAACATATTCTTCATATTAACAAGTGCTACACCATTTTGGAAATCATTGAAAGTACCAAATTTGAACGGGATAACCACTTTGCCGGTTTTATCTAAATAGCCGAATTTGCCGTTTAATTCCGCACCAATCAAACCCTCACTCAATGAACCTAAATATTCATATTTAAAGGGGATAACTACCTTTCCCTTTTTATCGATATAACCGTATTTATCATTTTGTGAAACCCTTGCCATACCATCATTAAAATTAGAAGCACTTGAATATCGGGCAGGAATTACCCACTTATTTTCCTTATCAATATAGCCCCATTTATCAAGAATCTGAACAGCAGCTAAACCTTCATTAAAATAAAAAGCTTCTTCATATTTTGGTGGAATAACCATCTCACCTTTTGTATTGATATAGCCATGTTTATTTGTATCAACAGTAGCGACCGCAGCGAGTCCTTCACTGAATGAATCGGCTTTAACATATTGAAACGGAATGACAACTTTGCCATTTTTGTCAATAAAACCCCATCTGCCTTTTTGTTTGACAGGAGCAATACCTTGTTCAAAATCACCAGGCAAGTCTTGAAATTTTAAAGGAATAACTTCTTTACCACTGGCATTGATATAACCGCATAAAATCTGATCTGATTTTCCTACTATTTTACAAACTGCTGCCAATCCTTCAGAAAAATCGCGGGCAACGTAATATTTGAGCGGAACAATAACTTTCCCTTGTCGATTGACAAAACCATACAAAAAAGGAATCTTCTCGTTACCCGGCTTAGTAACCATAGACAAGCCTTCTTCATTCAGACAATAAACCGTGTCATAACCTTCTCTGCCGGATAATTTTGGTTTTTCGCAGGTATCAGCCAGTGCAATAGGCATATACATTGATGCGATAAATGCACCTAAGAATATTTTCTTCATACATTAACCTTGTTGAAAATGATGTCTGAATTTTATAAAAAACCATATGACCTGTCCATATTCAAAAACAGTTAGCTTACTTAAGATATTTTCAGACGACCTTTCCACCTAAAACAAAGCATTTGCAGCAAGCCTCCCTGCCCTAAAATCTCAAAAACTGTTAAAATGCGAGGCTGTTTAGACGTATTTGGCTTCTTGTGCAAACCGATGTTGACGTGAAACAAACTTACAGTCGATTTCATCGCGATTCTGGTATCGCTATCGGTATAATCGCCATTGATATACTTTCAGCGGCAATCATAGGTCGTCTGAAATGTAACAAAGCTACTTTTTCTTTTTCATCCTCATTTGGAGAATATTCATGAGCGCAATCGTTGATATTTTTGCCCGCGAGATTTTGGATTCACGCGGCAACCCCACCGTAGAATGCGATGTATTGCTGGAGTCCGGCGTAATGGGCCGTGCCGCCGTACCGAGCGGTGCGTCTACCGGTCAAAAAGAGGCTTTGGAACTTCGCGACGGCGACAAATCCCGCTACTCGGGCAAAGGCGTATTGAAAGCAGTTGAACACGTCAACAACCAAATTGCCCAAGCACTGATCGGTATCGATGCCAACGAACAGTCCTACATCGACAAAATCATGATCGAGCTGGACGGCACTGAAAACAAAGGCAATTTGGGTGCGAATGCTACTTTGGCAGTTTCTATGGCTGTTGCCCGCGCGGCTGCCGAAGATTCAGGTCTGCCGCTTTACCGTTACTTGGGCGGTGCCGGTCCTATGGCTCTGCCGGTTCCGATGATGAACGTTATCAACGGCGGCGAACATGCCAATAACAGTTTGAACATTCAAGAATTTATGATTATGCCTGTCGGCGCGAAATCTTTCCGCGAAGCCCTGCGCTGCGGTGCCGAAATTTTCCACGCGCTGAAAAAACTGTGCGACGGTAAAGGCTTCCCGACTACTGTCGGCGATGAAGGCGGTTTCGCACCTAACCTGAACAGCCACAAAGAAGCCCTGCAACTGATGGTTGAAGCAACCGAAGCTGCTGGTTACAAAGCAGGCGATGATGTCTTGTTTGCTTTGGACTGCGCATCCAGCGAGTTCTACAAAGACGGCAAATACCACTTGGAAGCCGAAGGCCGTTCTTACACCAGCGCTGAATTTGCCGAATACCTTGAAGGCTTGGTTAACGAATTCCCGATTATCTCCATCGAAGACGGTATGGATGAAAACGACTGGGAAGGCTGGAAACTCCTTACTGAAAAACTCGGCAACAAAGTACAACTGGTCGGCGACGACTTGTTCGTAACCAATCCGAAAATCCTTGCCGAAGGAATCGAAAAAGGCGTGGCAAACGCATTGCTGGTCAAAGTCAACCAAATCGGTACTTTGAGCGAAACCTTGCAAGCGGTTGACTTGGCAAAACGCAGCCGTTACGCCAGTGTAATGAGCCACCGTTCCGGCGAAACTGAAGACAGCACCATTGCCGACTTGGCAGTCGCTACCAACTGCATGCAGATCAAAACCGGCTCATTGAGCCGCTCCGACCGCATGGCGAAATACAACCAACTGCTGCGCATCGAGGAAGAATTGGCAGAAGCTGCCTACTACCCCGGCAAAGCCGCATTCTATCAACTGGGCAAATAAGAAAAGGTATTGATGTATGAAGTGGGTAACTGTTGTTTTATCCATCGCGCTTGCTTACTGCCAATACAGCCTTTGGTTTGGAAAAGGCAGTATCGGGCATACGGAAGAATTGCAGGAACAACTTTCCGTGCAGGAGGAGAAAAACCAGACGCTCACTTTGCGCAACCAGTTCCTTGCTGCGGAAGTCGATGATTTGGCGAACGGTCAAGAAGCGATTTCTGAAATTGCCCGTGTGGAATTGGGTTACGTCCAAGACGGCGAAACCTATTACCGTTTTATCGAACGCAGCCGTTAATTGCCCTGATGGGAATAAAAGGTCGTCTGAAAAAGAGTGATTCCCAAATTTTAGATCTTTATAAATAACTTTCAGACGTTTCGTACAAGCAGGCTTCTGTGTGCCACAGAAGCCTGCTTCTCTAATTTCAAAACAACATCGTCCCCATCATTTCCCAAACGCATATAAGCATCTGTCTACGGTAAATCAATTTATCCTATCCTGATATAAACATCCCATTCTCAACACAACTCAAAAACCCCTCCTAAGCACAAATCTTTCTATTGGGACAAATATAGTGGATTAAAATCTCAATCTGCTCCCATTCTTTTTCTAATATGCGGTTTCCAAACGCTTTTTGCGGTACAATACCGCCCTTAAATTTTTCCTTATTTCAAAGCACAAACAGCCATGTCCAAAAAAACCAAGCAAGAATTAGAGAACAACAAACTCAACAAACGTCTGCGCCATGCCGTCGGCGACGCGATTAACGATTTCAACATGATAGAGCCGGGCGACAAAATCATGGTCTGCCTCTCCGGAGGCAAAGACAGCTACGCCCTGTTAGACATTCTGCGCCAGCTCCAAGCCAGCGCGCCGATTGATTTCGAACTGGTTGCCGTCAATCTCGACCAAAAACAGCCGGGCTTCCCCGAAGAAGTGCTGCCGACCTATCTCGAAAGCATAGGCGTGCCGTACAAAATCGTTGAAGAAGACACCTACTCCACCGTCAAACGCGTATTGGATGAAGGCAAAACGACTTGTTCGCTGTGCAGCCGCCTGCGCCGCGGCATCCTCTACC
>CAUVJL010000102.1:0-9985 GCA_963552075.1 uncultured Neisseria sp. | reverse complement strand
CTTTGAGCTAAGGCGAGGCAACGCCGTACTGGTTTAAAGTTAATCCACTATAGTTTGGCAGATTAAGGCAGGGAATATGGCAGGTCGGTTTTAAGCCATACGGCGTTGCCTCGTCCTTATCCAACGCGGTGGGAAATCACAGTGAATTAAAATAACGAAATCGCGGCATGGCATTTTTCATTTGGATACATGGCAAAAAGTCGTCTGAAAATCCAAAATCGGATTTTCAGACGACCTTTGCCTTACTTGAACCACCTTAGCAGGCGGACATCATGACCGCTAAGGTATGGCTTACCTTTTGAAACATCAGGCTTTGGGTTTCAACGCCGCTGCTTCTTTGGCGAGGCGGGTGATGGCGTCCCAGTCTTTGTTTTTAACGGCTTCTTTCGGGGTCAGCCATGAGCCGCCGACGCATAAGACGTTGGGCAATGCCAAGTAATCGGGCGCGGTGGCGAGGCTGATGCCGCCGGTCGGACAGAAGCGCACGTCGGCATAAGGGCCGTACAGGGCTTTGAGCATGGCTTTGCCGCCGACGACTTCGGCGGGGAAGAGTTTGAGGGTATCGATGCCGTGTTCCAAAGCCAGTTGGACTTCGCCCGGAGTGGCAACGCCGGGAATCAGGGGGATGCCGCTGTTGTGGCTGGCTTTGGCGAGGGATTCATGCAAACCCGGGCTGATGGCAAAAACCGCGCCTGCGTCTTCGACGGCTTTGAGCTGTTCGGGATTGGTTACCGTACCTGCGCCGACGATGGCATTGGGCACTTCTTTGGCAATCAGGCGGATGGCGTCGAGGCCGACGGGGGTGCGCAAGGTAATTTCGAGGGTGGGAATGCCGCCTTCGACAAGAGCGTGGGACAAATCGACGGCGGTGCTCAAGTCGTCAATCGCCATGACGGGCACGACTGCGCCGGCGCTCAGGATTTCGCGTGGGGTCAGTTTGGACATTTCGATTCTCCAGGTGGGATGGGGTTGTCGTTTTTGTTGAGGTCAAACGGGATGGGGGTTTAAGTTTTCAGACGACTTACGTCTTTGTTTTTTTCGCGGGCTAAGCCCACGCTACGTCTGTTGTGTTCAAACGGGACGGAGGTTTAAGTTTCAGACGACCATTGGGGCTGTAGGTCGGATTCTTGAATCCGACATCTTAAACAGCTGTGTCGGATTCGAGAATCCGACAGTTGCTACGTCTGTTTTAAACCACTTCAATAATTTTTCAGACGACCTTCCGTTTGAAAAGGTCGTCTGAAACGTGCATCAGGCAAATTCGCCGCCGAAGCTCATGGCACCGGTTTCTGCGCTGCTGGTCATGCTGCGGAAGTTGGCGAAGAGTTCGCGGCCGCAGCCTTGTTGGTTGGCGCTCAAGTCGATGTGTTCGACTTCGCGGGCGTTCCATTCGGCTTCGTCAATTAGGACATTGAGTTCGCCGGTAACGGAGTCGAAGCGGATCAGGTCGCCGGTACGGATTTTGGCGATGTTGCCGCCCATCAGGGCTTCGGGCGTCATGTGGATGGACGCAGGCACTTTGCCGGACGCGCCGGACATACGGCCGTCGGTCAGCAGCGCCACTTTGAAGCCACGGTCTTGCAAGATGCCCAAAGGCGGGGTCAGTTTGTGCAGCTCGGGCATACCGTTGGCGCGCGGGCCTTGGTAGCGGACAACACACACAAAATCGCGTTCCAACTCGCCGCGCTCAAATGCAGCCAACACTTCGCGTTGGTCGTTGAACACGATGGCGGGCGCTTCGATGATGCGGCAGCCTTCGCGCACAGCGGAAACTTTAATCACGCCGCGTCCGATGTTGCCTTTCATCAGGCGCAGGCCGCCGTCCGGGGAGAACGGGTTGTCGGCTTTACGCAGGATGTCGTCGTTGCCGCTGGTTTCGGGGGCTTCGCGCCATTCGAGTTTGCCGTCGATGAGGAAAGGTTCTTTGGTGTAGTGGCGCATACCGTGACCGACGACGGTATCAACATCGTTGTGCAACAAGCCTGCATCCAGCAATTCGCGGATAACGAAAGGCAGGCCGCCGGCTGCGGTAAAGTGGTTCACGTCGGCTTTGCCGTTGGGGTACACGCGGATCAGCAACGGGATGATGGAAGAAATTTCGTCAAAGTCGTCCCAGTTCAAAATCACGCCTGCGGCGCGCGCCATGGCGACGAGGTGCATGGTGTGGTTGGTAGAGCCGCCGGTTGCCATCAGGCCGATCAGGGCGTTGATGAAGGATTTTTCGGTCAACATTTCGCCCAAAGGTTTGATGGTGCCGTTTTTGATGCCGCGCGCGAGGTGTCCGGCTGCGTAGCGGGTCAGGGCTTCGCGCAGGTCGGTGTAAGGGTGGACGAAGGCGGTGGCGGGCAGGTGTACGCCCATCATCTCCATCATCATTTGGTTGGAGTTGGCGGTGCCGTAGAAGGTACAAGTACCCGGGCTGTGGTAAGAACCCATTTCGCTTTCAAGCAGGGCATCACGGCCGACTTTGCCTTCGGCAAAAAGTTGGCGGGTACGGGCTTTTTCTTTATTGCCGATACCGCTGGACATCGGGCCTGCAGGGACGAAGATGCCTGGGATATGGCCAAACGACAACGCACCGATCATCAAACCCGGTACGATTTTGTCGCATACGCCCATAAAAAGGCCACCGTCAAACATTTGGTGCGACAGACCGATGGCGGTACTCATGGCAATCACGTCACGGGAAAACAGTGACAATTCCATGCCGGCGTAGCCTTGCGTGATGCCGTCGCACATGGCGGGCGTGCCGCCGGCGACTTGGGCGGTCGCGCCGTTTTTTTGTGCTTCGTCTTTAATTTGGTCGGGGAAGTCTTTAAACGGCTGGTGTGCGGAAACCATGTCATTGTAGGCAGTGATGATGCCTAAGTTAGGGACGGTTTCCTGAAGCATTTCGATTTTGATGCTTTTGGGCATGGAGGCGTAGCCGTGCGCCAAGTTGCTGCAGCCGAGCTGGTTGCGCTCTAAGCGTCCCATCTGTTTGGCGCTGCGGATTTTCGCCAGATATTTTTCACGCGTCGGGCGGCTGCGCTCGATGATGCGCTCGGTAATTTCGGCGAGTTTCGGGTGAATAGGAGTGGGGTTCATGTGCGGTCTCCTGGCTAAACGATATGATAGGGATTTTGTTTGCGCGTTTCTGATTTTTGTATTGGGTATGTTTCAGACGGCCTTGAGCTGTGGGAATGAATAATAAGGGCCGTCTGAATATTTGAAGATTTCTCTTCGAAGCGTCCGCATATTATAGTACAAAATCTGTAATTTTGTTACAAAATAATTTGCTAAATGTAAGAAATTTGATTTAAATCGAGGTATGGTCAATTCGTAAAACGATGGGCTGCAAAAGTCATCAAACTTTTATGTTAAATCAAACAATTTGTAAAAATGAGAATAGACAAAATGTGTAGCCATGTGTAGTATTACTACTCATTAGCCCGCCTGTTTTGAAATTTTGATGCAGGCGATTGGTTTCCATTGCTTTTCTGCCGAAACCGCCCGTCTTTCACGGCATCCGGCGGCGCCGGCACAAGGCCTTCCTCAACGAGAGATAAAACGATGAGTACACAAACAAATTTTGATTTGGTGTTGTTCGGCGCGACCGGCGATTTGGCAATGCGTAAGCTGCTGCCTTGTCTGTATCAGGCGCACGTTGCAGGGTTGCTCAATCCTCAGGGTCGTATTTTAGGTGTCAGCCGCAGCGATTTGGATACGGCGGGCTTTTTGGCAAAAGTGGAAACCAACTCCAAAATCCATGTCAAACAAAACTTTTCAGACGACGCTTGGGCATCGTTCGTCAAACGCATCGAATATTTGAAAGTCGACGTTACCCAAGAGGCCGATTTTGCCGCGTTGGGCGAAAAAGTCAAAGCCCGCAAAGAGACCGACAACGTCATTATCTATCTTTCCACCGCGCCGAAATTCTTTGCGCAAGCCTGCGAAAACCTTGCCAAAGTCGGACTGAATGCCGACAACGCGCGCGTCGTTTTGGAAAAACCGCTGGGCACCGACCTCGCCTCTTCCCAACAAATCAATACCGATGTCGCCCGCTACTTCAAAGAGAGCCAAATCTACCGCATCGACCACTACTTAGGCAAAGAAAGCCTACAAAACCTGCTGGCGCTGCGTTTTGCCAACGTGATGTTCGAGCCGTTGTGGAACAACAAATACATCGAAAGCGTACAACTGACCATCGCCGAACAGCTCGGCGTGGAAGAGCGCGGCGAGTTTTACGACATTACCGGCGCGCTGCGCGACATGGTACAAAACCACCTGATGCAAATGCTGTGCATGACTGCGATGGAAGCACCCGCCAGCTTGAATGCCGACGCGGTACGCGATGAAAAAGTCAAAGTCATCAAATCATTGAAACCGCTGACCATCGAATCCGTCAACGAAAACGTCGTGCGCGGACAATACACCGCCGCCAAAGGCATGAACGGCTATCTGCAAGAAATCAACGTTCCGCAAGACAGCTTCACCGAAACCTACGTCGCCATCAAAGCCGAAATCGAAAACGACCGTTGGAAAGGCGTTCCTTTCTACCTGCGTACTGGCAAACGCATGGCGGGCAAAGTGGCGGAAATCGTATTGAACTTCCGTCCGCTGCAAAACCATATTTTTGAAAACAGCCAAGCTGCGCCGAACCGTTTGGTTATCGAATTGCAGCCGACCGAATCCGTACGCCTCTATACCCAAATGAAAGCGCCGGGCGCAGGCAACAAAGTCGAAATCGTACCGCTGGCAGCCGACTTGGAAAAAGTCCTCGAAGGCCGCCGCGCCGAAGCTTACGAACGCCTGCTGCTGGACGTCATCAACGGCAAGCTCGCCCTCTTCAACCGCCGCGACGAACTCGAAGCCGCTTGGGAATATGTGATGCCGATTTTGGAAAACTGGGCAAGCAATACCACCCCGCCGCACGGCTACGACGCGCATTCATGGGGTCCGGAAGCCGCCCGCGAACTGTTGGCGCGCGACGGACACAAGTGGCACGAAGACCAGTAAAGCCTTTTCAGACGACCTTTGTTTGAAGCGTTCACGGTTCAAAAAGGTCGTCTGAAAACCATAAGGCGGCAGATTAGGCGTTTCCGCCGACATTCGCGCCGCCATCGACAACACAGGCTCTCACTTACTTTCCCGCTCACAAACACTGCCTTTCAGACGACCTCCTACCCCCTTCTTAACAAAAGGGTCGTCTGAAAACAGAGAAAGGACACTTTTATGTTCGTTTGGCATGAATACGAAAACGCAGCAGCCGCTTCAGAGGCTTTGGCAGACGCAGTCGCCGTCGCGCTGCAAAACGCGCTGGATAACAAAGGCAGCGCAGTGTTGGCGGTTTCCGGCGGCCGCTCGCCGATTCCCTTCTTCCAAGCCCTGTCGCAAAAAGATTTGGACTGGCAAAAAGTCGGTATCACTTTGGTTGACGAGCGCATCGTGCCGACGACCCACGCCGACAGCAATACCGCCCTGGCGCACGAATACCTGCTGCAAAACAAAGCCGCCGCAGCAACCTGGATTCCCGTTGTCGAAGCGGGCAAAACTGAAACTGAATTACAACCCGACAGCGTCGTTGCCTACGCACTGAAACATTACAAACAACCTGACGTACTGATTTTGGGCATGGGCGGCGACGGACATACCGCCTCCCTCTTCCCGCAAGCGCCGCAACTGAAGGCAGCCATCAACGAATCAGACGACCCGACCCTCATCCACACCACACCCGTTACCGCGCCGCACGAGCGCGTCAGCATGACCTTGGGCGCCATCGCCAAAACGGAAAACGTCTTTTTGGCGATTCAGGGTGCGGAGAAAAAAGCCGTTTTCGACAAAGCCGCCGCGCGCGCCGATTTGGAATATCCGACCAGCCTGGTATTGAACCATCAAGGAGTGAACTGCCATGTCTTCTACTCAAACTGATATTCAACACCCCGTCGGCAAAAGCTATCCGCGCCTGGTCGCCGACATTGGCGGCACCAACGCCCGCTTCGCGCTCGAAACCGCCCCGCAGCAGATTGAAAAAGCCCAAGTCTTGCCGTGCAAAGACTACGACACCATCGTCGATGCCGCCAAAGCCTATTTGGAACAGGCAGGCGGAGCCGAAGTCCGGCACGCCGCCTTCGCCATCGCCAACCCGATATTGGGCGACTGGGTGCAAATGACCAACCACCACTGGGCGTTTTCCATCGAAACCACCCGTCAGGCATTGGAGCTGAACACCCTCATCCTCTTGAACGACTTTACCGCGCAGGCATTGGCGGTAACGCAGACTTCAAGCAAAGACCTGATGCAGGTAGGCGGGCATAAACCCATCGAATTTGCCCCCAAAGCCGTCATCGGCCCGGGAACCGGTTTGGGCGTGAGCGGACTGGTGCACAGCCCCGCAGGCTGGGTCGCGCTTGCCGGCGAAGGCGGCCATTCCAGTTTCCCGCCGTTTGACGACATGGAAGTTTTGATTTGGCAGTATGCGAAAAACAAATACGGTCATGTTTCCGCCGAACGCTTCCTCAGCGGCGCAGGTTTGAGCCTGATTTACGAAGCACTCGCCAAACGCGACAAACTGAAAAACTACCGCCTCAAACCGTCCGAAATCACCGAAAAAGCCTTAAGCGGCACGTCCCCGCTCTGCCGTCAGACTTTGGACATCTTCTGCGCCATGCTCGGCACGGTCGCCTCTAACCTCGCCCTGACGCTGGGCGCGCGCGGCGGCGTATATTTGTGCGGCGGCATCATCCCCCGCGTTTTGGAATATTTTAAAACCTCACCTTTCCGCAGCCGCTTTGAAAACAAAGGCCGTTTCGAAGCCTATCTCGCCGCGATTCCCGTCTATGTCGTCTTAAGCGAATTTCCGGGCATCACCGGCGCAGCGGCGGCACTCGACAACCACTTGAAAAACGTTTAATCACACAAGCCGCCCCGACAAGGGGCGGCACACACCGAAGGGCATATTTATGTTAAGCAAAATCAGCGAATCACTGTCAAACCTGTCGGGCGCGGAACGCAAAGTCGCCGAATGCGCCTTGGCGGAACCCAAATGGTTTGTCCATGCCGCCGTCGCCGAAATCGCCGAGCGCGCATCCGTCAGCCAACCGACCGTCATCCGTTTTTGCCGCAGCCTGGGCTACAAAGGACTGCCCGAGTTCAAACTCGCCCTGTCCGCCAGCATAGGCCACGAAGGTATGCCCTACGTCCATGAAGAGCTCAACGCCGACGACGACATGAGCATCGTTGTCGAAAAAGTATTGGGCAACGCCGCCGCCTCCATTTTGGGCGAACGCCGCTTCCTGAAAGAATCCGAACTGGAAAACGCCATCGCCACCCTGATGCACGCGCGCCGTGTCGAGTTCTACGGCGTCGGCAACTCCGGCATCGTCGCCCAAGATGCGCAACACAAATTCTTCCGCTTCGGCATTTCCACCGTCGCCTACGTCGATACCCACACCCAACTGATGGCAGCCTCCGTCCTGTCCGACCAAGACGTCGTCGTCGCCATTTCCAACACCGGCTCGTCCATCGAGCTTTTAGACGCCGCCAGCATCGCCAAAGAAAACGGCGCCTCCGTCATCGCCCTGACCCGCAACGACTCCCCGCTGGCACAGCTTGCCGACTGCGTATTGAGCATCGCCACGCAGGAAAACGCCGAACTCTACACCCCCATGGTGTCCCGCCTGCTGCAACTCGCCGTCATCGACATCCTCGCCATCGGACTCGCCCTGCGCTTGGGCGATGCCGCCAGCCTGCAACTGCAAAAAAGCAAAAAAAGCATACACAACAAACACATCGATTACGACAAAGACTAAACAATATAGTGGATTAAATTTAAATCAGGACAAGGCGACGAAGCCGCAGACAGTACAGATAGTACGACAAGGCGAGGCAACGCCGTACTGGTTTAAAGTTAAGCCACTATACATTTTCAGACGACCCGACATATCCCAAGGTCGTCTGAAAATACCGACCAAAAAATCAGTGCCGCCGTTTTCCCTCAATGTTGACACCTAACCCAAATAACGGCAGACCCCGCATTCACACCCAACCCTAAAAACGGAAACCCACCCGTTCCCGTTTCAGACGACCTCGCGGCCGTTTTCCCACAAAACCGTCCAACCTCAGGAGCATCCGATGAAACACCTTCACGACTTACCGGCTTGGTCAAAATTATGGATACATTTTGACGAAACCAAAGAACAACACATGCGCGAAATGTTCGATCAAGATCCCGAACGTGCCGAGCGTTACTGGCTGCAAGTCGGCGGCCTGACGCTGGATTATTCCAAAAACCGCATCAACGACGAAACCATGGCACTGTTGTTCGAGCTGGCGCGTGAAGCAGGCGTACCGGAACGGATGCAGCAAATGTTCCACGGTGAAAAAATCAATACGACGGAAAACCGCGCCGTTCTCCACGTCGCCCTGCGCAACCGCACCAACGCCCCCATCGTCGTAGACGGCGAAGATGTGATGCCTAAAGTCAACCATGTCCTGCAACGCATGGGCGAATTTGCACACGAAGTCCGCAGCGGCAGCTGGTTGGGCTATACCAACCAGGTCATCACCGACGTTGTCAACATCGGTATCGGCGGCTCCGACCTCGGTCCTCTGATGATGTGTACCGCGCTCAAACAATTCGGCCATCCGCGTTTGAACATGCACTTCGTCTCCAACGTGGACGGCTCCCAACTGCGCGACGTATTGTCCAAAGTCCACCCCGAGACCACCCTCTTCATCATCGCCTCCAAAACCTTCACCACCCAAGAAACCCTGACCAACGCCCTGACCGCGCGTAAATGGTTCTTGGATCATGCAGGCGATGAAAGCGCCGTCGCCAAACACTTCGTTGCCGTATCGACCAACCAAAAAGCCGTTGCTGAATTCGGTATCGATACCGCCAATATGTTTGAATTTTGGGACTGGGTCGGCGGACGATACAGCCTCTGGTCGGCCATCGGCCTGCCGATTATGCTGTATCTCGGCGAAGAGAACTTCATCGAAATGCTCAACGGCGCGCACCTGATGGACCAACACTTCATCAATACGCCGCTAGAGCGCAACATGCCCGTCATCCTCGCCCTCATCGGTATTTGGTACATCAACTACTACGGCGGCGGCAGCCACGTCATCGCCCCTTACGACCAACACCTCCATCGCCTGCCCAAATTCATCCAGCAGCTCGACATGGAGAGCAACGGCAAACAAGTTACCCTTGACGGCAAACCGGTCGGCTACGAAACTTCCCCGATTATTTGGGGCGAAACCGGTATCAACGGCCAGCACGCATTCTTCCAACTGCTGCACCAAGGTACGCACATCACGCCGATTGACCTGATTGCCTCCCTTGAAAAACGCAGCAATTTGCAAGGCCATCACGAAATCCTGTTGGCCAACGTTTTTGCCCAAGCCGAAGCCTTTATGCGCGGCAAAACCCCAGACGAAGTCCGCGCCGAACTCAAAGCCCAAGGCATGGAAGCAGAGCGCATCGAAGAGCTGGTTCCGCACAAAACATTCTCCGGCAACCGCCCGACCAACCTCATCCTCATGGACAAAATCAACCCCCGCAACATGGGCAGCCTGATCGCCATGTACGAACACAAAACCTTCGTCCAAGGCATCATCTGGGGCATCAACAGCTTCGACCAATGGGGCGTCGAACTCGGCAAACAGCTCGCCAAAACCATCCTCGCCGAGCTGACCGGCGAAACCGGCGTACAAAAACACGACAGCTCCACCACCCGCCTGATCAACCTTTATCTGAACGCCAACAAATAAAGACAGCCCCATCAGGACAAAAGGTCGTCTGAAAACCCAGATTTAAGGTTTTCAGACGACCTTTTTGTCTGACAGAGTTGATAAATATAGCAGGAATTCAAATAAGGAATAACGGCAGCATGGCGGTTTGCCATTGAAGCTGCCATGCATTTATAGATATCGACATTCCTTCCGTTTTATAGTCAATTAAAATCAAAATAGGACAGTAGCGCATCGTCAAATCGGGCGT
>CAUVJL010000101.1:0-10044 GCA_963552075.1 uncultured Neisseria sp. | reverse complement strand
CGCACTCTACCAACGCCCCAGAAGCGTAGGCGTGAGCGCGGAATGGAAGTTTTAGGCGTGGCTGAAATGATGGAGGTCGTCTGAAAAAAACGTAGATCGGGCATCAATGTCCTACCTACGGTTACTGGAATAACGAAGGTCGTCTGAAACGGCCGTAACAATCGACTGCCGTCATTCCCGCGCAGGCGGGAATCCAGACTCATCCGCACAGAAACTTATCGGATAAAGAAGTGCCTTCGAGTCTCCATTCTAGATTCCCACCTGCGCAGGGGTAGCGAAGCGGACTTGCGTAAGCTAATGACGGCACAAGAAGTCTAATCATCAACAATATCCAACCTGCACCCAACCCCAAAAACACCCAAAGGAACCCCATGCACTACTTCACCCCCGCCAAAACCCTGCCCGGAGGCACCATCTACCTGACCGACCTGACCCACGTCGCCGACTTCGCCGACTGGCTGGCCGAATTCGAAACCCTGTTAAACCAAAACCCCCGCTTCGCTACCGTCTGCACCCCTATGCGGCGACAGGTGAGCGACGAACAGCGCATTGCCGACCGCAAAACCTACATCGAATGGATAAAGGCACACCGGCCGCAACTCGCCGAACGCTGCGCCGCCATGCTCCTCATCGAACCCAACGCGGCGCAACTGGCGTTCTTCCGCGAACAATCGTCCAAACTCGCCCCCGCGCTGGGCGTGAACTACATCGTCGAAGCCGACGAGAAAACCGCCCTGCAAAAGGCGGAAGAAGCGTTGAAGGTCGTCTGAAAACAGAATCCATGCTCCGACAGCGGCTTTATAGTGGATTAACAAAAATCAGGACAAGGCGACGAAGCCGCAGACAGTACAGATAGTACGGAACCGATTCACTTGGTGCTTCAGCACCTTAGAGAATCGTTCTCTTTGAGCTAAGGCGAGGCAACGCCGTACTGGTTTAAAGTTAATCCACTATATCATCCGGCCTTGCCTGCCCGATACGGATTTGAGCAAACCGACATTCGTTTGATAGCATGGGAACACTCGGCAACTGACTTTCAGGAGTACAAAAATGTCATTTACCACAATCATTTATGCCCACCCGTACGATCAAAGCTTCAATTACGGCATTTTGCGACGCGTGCAGCAACTGTTGGACGAAAAAGGCGAAAAATACCAACTGATCGACTTATACGCAGACGGCTTCAACCCCGCCTACACCAAAGAAGAGCTTGCCCTGTTCAACCAAGGCAAAGCCCTTGACCCGCTGGTTTTGCATTATCAGGAACTCTTAAAAACCACCAACCGACTGATTTTTATCTTTCCGATCTGGTGGGCGGACATGCCCGCCATCGTCAAAGGATTTGAAGACAAAGTTTTCCTGAAAACATTCGCCTACGTCCCCACTGCCACAGGCCTGAAAGGCAACCTATCCCACATCAAAGAAGCACTTGTCATCAGCACGTCTACCGCCCCCACATGGTATCTGAAATGGTTTGGCGGCAACGGCATCGGCAAAGCGATGGTGGGGCACACGCTCAAAGGTATCGGTATCGCCAAACGCCGTTGGCTCAACTTCGGCAATATGGACAAATCCACCGACGAACAGCGGCAGGCGTTTTTGGCAGATTTGAGCCGAAGCGTGTAATCTTCAGGCGGTCTCTTACTTCACCGCCGAATTTCCGCCGTCCGCAAACAACGCCGTACCCGTTACAAAACTGCCCATCGGGCTGACGAGGAACAAAATCGCGGCGGCAATTTCTTCGGGTCGGGCGATGCGTTTGACCGCATGCAGCCCTTCCGCCCATGCCCGCTGCTGCGGGTCGGTAGTCATCATTTCCGTATCCGTACCGCCGGGAAGCAGGGCATTGGCGCGGATACCTTGGGCGGCATAATCGGCGGTGATGCCTTTTGCCAGAGCAGCAAGTGCGGCTTTGGCACAGCCGTAGGCGGTTTTGTTCGGCAGGGCACAACTGGTGCCGACAAAGCTGGACGTGAACACAATCGCGCCACCACCGCGTGCGAGCATAAGGGGAATTTGGCTGCGCGCGCCGAGAAAGGCAGCGGTTAGGTTACCGTCCAACGTATCGCGCCATTCGTCGGGCGAGATGTCGGCCAAAGGTTTGTATGCACCGATATAGTGGATTAAATTTAAATCAGGACAAGGCGACGAAGCCGC
The DNA here is from genome assembly GCA_963552075.1 of uncultured Neisseria sp. Classification (GTDB taxonomy): domain Bacteria; phylum Pseudomonadota; class Gammaproteobacteria; order Burkholderiales; family Neisseriaceae; genus Neisseria. The sequence continues at coordinate 7,887 of CAUVJL010000101.1, read as the reverse complement.
AGACAGTACAGATAGTACGACAAGGCGAGGCAACGCCGTACTGGTTTAAAGTTAATCCACTATAATGCCTGCATTGTTGACGGCAATATCTAGACCGCCGAACTCTCGTTCTGCAGTGCGGACGACGGCTTCGTGCGTTTCAGGCAGCACTGCGTCACCTGCCACGGCAACAGCCCGTCCGCCGCGTGCGCGTATCAGTGCGGCGGTTTCCTCCAGTTTGTCGGCACGGCGGGCGCATAAGACAACGTTTGCGCCGTGCTCCGCCAACAGCAGTGCAACCGCGCGACCGATACCCGACGACGCGCCGATAACGGCGGCAGTTTTGTTGTTCAAATTCAATAGGTTTGACATAACGTTCCTTACATATGCGGTTAAAGACGATGCAAGTTTAAGGAAGCAGCGATATAAAGACGACCCGATTATTGATGAATTTCAGACAGACAAACAATCTTTCCATCAACAATCGGGTCGTTTCTTGTCGGCTTTCAGGCTATCCTATCCCATACAACGACAGGATAATTTATGAACTTAAATCAAACCCGCCAATTCCTCCGTATTGCCCGCGCCATCGAATACCTTTACGACCATGCCGCCGAACAGCCCGATTTGGCGCAAGTGGCGGCAGCAGTGCACGTCAGTCCCGAACATTTGCAGCGCGAATTTTCCGCATGGGCGGGCATCAGCCCGAAAAAAATGCTGCAACACATCAGTATCAGCCGCGCCAAAGAAGCCCTGAAAAACAGCGAAAGCGTGGCGGAAGCGGCGCATTGCGGCGGACTGAGCGGCACGGGGCGGCTGCACGATTTGTTTATAAACATCGAAAAAATGACTCCGGGCGAATACAAAAACGGCGGTGCGGGCTTGCAAATCGATTACTGCCTGATTCCCAGCCCCTTCGGCGACCTGCTGGCGGCCGCCACGCACAAAGGCATCTGCTTCATGCGTTTTTCAGACGACCTCTCTGCCACCCTGGACGAATTGCGCGCCGAATACCCGAACGCCCGCTTGGTTGAACGGGAAACCGAGTGCCACCGCCAAGCCGCAAAAGCATTCGGCAGCCCGTCCGACCGTTGCGGCGGCAGCGTTACCCTGCACATCAAAGGCACGCCGTTCCAGCTCAAAGTCTGGCAGGCGCTGCTTGCCATCCCTGCTGGCCGGCTGCAAAGCTACGGCGCAGTCGCACAAGCCGCCGGTTCGCCCAAAGCCGCACGCGCCGTCGGCACCGCCATCGGCAAAAACCCCGTCGCCGTACTCATCCCCTGCCACCGTGTCATCCGAGAAAGCGGCATCATCGGCGGCTACCGCTGGCAGCGCGGACGTAAAATGGCGATATTGGCGCACGAATTAGGAGACACTGATGACGCTTGACCTCTTCCCAGAAACCACCAACCCGCACGCCAACCTTCTGCCCTACGACGGCATCGTCAGCGATTTCGGACGGATTTTCACCGCCGCCGAAGCTGACCGTTATTTTGAAATTTTGCAGCGTGATATTCCCTGGCGGCACGACGAAGCCGTGATATACGGCAAACACATCATCACCGCCCGCGAAGTCGCGTGGTACGGCGACACGTCCTACAACTACGGTTATTCCGGCGCAAACCGCATCGCCCTGCCGTGGGACGGCGTCTTGCCCGAACTCAAAAACCGCGTAGAAGCCGCCATCACCGACATCTGCCCCACCCGCTTCAACTCCTGCCTGCTCAACCGCTACAACAACGGCAACGAAGGCATGGCGTGGCACAGCGATGAAGGACAAGGTCTAGCCAAAGACAGCGCCATCGCCTCCCTCAGCCTCGGCGCAACGCGCAAATTCGCCTTCAAACACAAAGAAAGCAAGGAAAAACGCGAAATGTGGCTGGAACACGGCCAGCTTATCGTCATGCATGGCGAAACGCAGAAACACTGGCTGCACACCATCCTGAAAAGCACCCGCATCCAAGAGCCGCGGATTAATCTGACGTTTCGGGTAATGAAAGGATAAAAAGGGGCTGCTTTTTCCATTTCAGACAGCCCCCGAAAGTCGTCTGAAAAACTACTTGAAAATGTAAAACAGAAAAGCCGTAGGTCGTCTGAAACGTTTTTCAGACGACCTACCGCACCCACATCATTCCCGTACACTCGCAATAGGGAGCCATCCATGTCCCAACAAACCCCGACATCCCCCGCCCCGCGCGACTGGCTGCTGCTTGTCGGCGGCAGCACCTACAAATTCACGCTGACCGGTTTTTATCTGGTCGCGCTGGTCGCTATTTTGAAAAACCACGGTTACAGCCTGAACCAACTGAGCTGGATACATTTAATCGGCGGTATCGAAGCGGCGAAGGTGTTGTTTGCCGCGCTGATGGAGCGGCGGCCGGCGGGGCGGTTCGGGCGGTTTCGCGGCTGGCTGCTGGCGGCGACGCTAGGGCTTTCGGCGGTGTTCGGGCTGATAGCCTGCACCGACATCACGCAGAACTTCCCGCTGCTTCTGGCCTGCTGCGTTTTGCTCTCGGCAATGTCGGCGGTGTACGGCTGTGCGATGCTGGGTTTGTCGTGCATCGTTCTGCCGCACCGCGAACGCGGTTTCGGAGGCGTGATTCAGACGATGGCGGCGCGCGGCGGCAAGATGATCGGCGGCGCGCTGGTGTTGTGGCTGTATCAGGAATACGGACAGACGGCGGCGGCGAGCTTTATGCTGGCGTTCAGCCTGCTGATGCTGCTGCAACTCTTGTACTACCGCGAGCCGGAAAGCCCGACGGCGCAAGGCAGTTGGACGGCGTTGGCGGCGCGGCTGGTTTCTTTTTGGCAACAACCTGAAACGGGTTGGCACTGGCTGATTTTGCTGTTTGCCGTTGCCGCACCATATGCGTTTATGGCGGCAACTTTTGTGCCCAAGCTGGCGGATTTGGGCTTCACTCCGAAACAGACGGGCGGAATTTTGGCGGTGGGTATTCCTGTTGCCTGCCTGATTGTGACGCCGCTATCGGGCTGGTTTTCGCGCAATTATCCGCGTCGCAAACTCGTGTTCCTGCTCTACGCGCTGCAACTGCCGCTTTTGGCGTCCATGACCGCCATCGACGCGCTCGCCCGCGTCCACCCTTGGCTGCCGCCCGCGCAAATCATCGCCCTGAGCCTGAGCTACACGCTGCTGCTGCCAGTGATACTGGCGTTGGTGATGGACAAATCCGACCGCGCCACCGCCGCACTCGACAGCAGCCTGCAATTTTCCGTGGTTCTACTCGGCAGTTACGCGGCCGGTTTCGCCGCCCTGCGGCTGGCAAAGGCAGTCGGCTATGCCGATGCGTATTGGGCAGCGGTGGGCCTGGCCGTATTGGCGGGCGGGCTGCTGTATGCGTGTCGAGGCTTGTTTGATTCAGACGAGCCGTCATGAAAACCTCGTACCTTCGTATTTGAAGTGCAACGGTTTCCCGAATAAAAACAGGACACATCATCTACAACCCTTCTGAGCGATCCCCACTTTCAGACGACGTTTCCTTTTAAATCGACATAGAACTTTTCAGCGGTTGCATTGCCTATTATGTTTTACCGTTCAAAATGGCAGACCATTTCAAAAGGAACATATTAATGTCAGAAACTGTTACCTACGACCCTTCCCGCTACGGTGCCAAAGCCGCATACACGACTTATGAAGCCGACCAGGGTACACTCTCAGCAGGTGCAACAGTCAAAAAAGCCTCTTCCACACACTCCACTGCCCACGAAGCCAGCAAACAGTCTTACGTTGACCTGCCGGCCAATGCCGCCGTTTCGTTTACAGCAAAGGCGGATGCGGATGCCGCCACCCTCCGCTATACCGTTCCCGACGGGGCAACCGGCAAAGTTGAAATTCAAGTAAACGGCAAACCCGTAGCCAACCTTGATTTATCATCAAAACACAACTGGCAGTATTTGGAAAATTATGAACACCACAAAGGCGAAGACATCAAAATCCACGATACGCCTGCTGCCGACCGTGTCGCCCGCTTCCAGTTCGACGAAGTGGGTACGCTGTTGAAAAATACATCCATCCAAAGCGGCGACACCGTCACCATCGTCAACAAATCAGGCAACACCCCGGTCGGTATCGACTTCGTTGAATTGGAAAAAGCCCCTGCCGCAATCAAACAGCCCGCAAACAGCGTCAGCATTACAGATTTCGGCGCAAAAGCAAACGACGGAATCGATGATTCGAAAGCCTTGACGGCGGCAATCGAATCGGCAAAAACCTACGGAAAATCCGTTTACATTCCCGAAGGGCAGTTTGATTTCGACCACCAGCTCCACATCTATGCCCCTAAAGGAATCAGCATCGGCGGCGCCGGCAGGTGGCATACCAAACTGCATTTCACGAGCGAGGAACCGCCCGTTTTTGAAAACGGTACAGTGAAAAAAGGCGGCGGCATCGTGTTTGAACACGGCAGCAACAATATTGATTTCGGCAATCTGTCGATGGATTCAAATTTGGCATCCCGTTTCCACCAACAAGCCAACTACAAAGGCATTTCCGGCATTTTGGGCAAAGGCTCGTCCATCCACGACATCGCCATTGAGCATTTTGAAGTAGGCATCTGGACCGGCGATTACGCCAAAGTGGACAATGAACACCCACTGCACTACACAGACGGACTGACCGTCTCCAACGCCCTCATTCGGAACAATCTCGCAGACGGCATTAATTTTGCGCAGGGAACCAGCCATTCGACCGTCATCAATTCCAATATCCGAGGCAACGGCGACGACGGTCTGGCGACATGGTCGAGCATTGCAGACCAAACAGAATCCAAAGTAGCCGAAAACAACCGTTTTCTGAACAACACCGTCGAACTCGGCTGGCGCGCGGCAGGCATCGGCATCTTCGGCGGCGCTGGACATGAAGTAGCCGGCAACCTGATTCGCGACAATGCCGCATGGTCGGGCATACGCCTCAACACCGTTTTCCAAGGACACAATTTTGACCTGAACAAAAAAGGTATTTCGGTTCGGGACAATCTGTTAATCGGCAACGGTACCCGCGCCGACACATACGGACGCGAAAAAGGCTCTATCGACTTTGAAGAAGAGCATGGCGCAATCAAAAACGTCAAAGTCGAAAACAACATCATCGCCGACAACCTGTCCGACACAGCCATTACTCAGACATTACCGATTTCAAACGGCAAAGGCATCTCCCTATCAGGCAACAACATCATCGGAAATGCGGCGGTTTCTGCCCCGTCCGCCGTTGATCATCCGGAAAAAGTTACCTCCATTACCCGTCAGGAACTCAGCAATATTCCCGATCAAAATTATTATTACGCCAACGAAACCGCCGACTTCAAATCCGTCAGCGTGACCTATATTACAGGCACGGCAGGCAGCGACAGCATCAAAGGCACAGACGGCATAGACCATATTGACGGCAAAAGCGGCGACGACAGCATTTATGCCGGCGGCGGCAACGATACCGTATTCGTCAGCGGTGGAACCAACTTCATCAGTGGTGGCGATGGCGACGATATCATCAGAGGCGGCGACGGCAGAGATACCGTCAATGGAGATTCGGGAAACGATGTGATTTTCGGCAACTGTGGAGACGACCATCTCAATGGCGGGGCGGGCAATGATACGTTGTTCGGCGGCGAAAACAACGATGTCTTTTATGGCGAGTCGGGCAAAGACGTACTGTATGGCGGCTCCGGCGACGACTTACTGTTTGGCGGTTTAGACGACGATATCCTGTATGGCGGCGCAGGGAATGATACCTATGTCTTCTGCTTCGGAGAGGGACATGACACCATTTCTGACAATCACGGCAACAACGCCCTTCAATTCGGACAAGGCATCGCCGTCAAGGATTTGCATATCAATGCAAGCACCGACGCAAGCGGGGCAATCGATTGGGAAATCACCATTGCGAACTCAGGCGGTAAAATCACCATCGACAACCAATATCTCAAAGGCAGCAACACCGCTTCTGTCGGAGAATTCCGATTTGACGAAGGGACATTTACCGTAGAAACCCTACTGGACAAACTGTCGGCAAGCGGTCAAACCGGCGGGTTTGAAACGGTCAACAGCGGAGTCGGCAGCTTTAGTTACAGTTCCGATACGGCAAACGTGCAGCACTACGATGCCGTAACGCAACCGACAATTTTATAGCGGCCTGATGGAAATTTAGGAGGCGTGTGGTTTGATCCTGAATTCCACACCCCCGCAGGATATCAGGCTGATGTAACTGTATGCCGAAGTCAGGCTGAAATGTTCACGCTATCCGTATAAACAAGAGGTCGTCTGAACCGGCTTTCAGACGACCTCTCTCAATTTTTGGCACAAAATATCTTTTTTTACACATTTTAATTTAAATCATTTCTCAAATCATAGCCATTTAAAAAATTCACGCCAAAAGCTTATCGTTCTACGCACCATCCATGCGTTATTTTCCGCCGCGTCCGCCATCCAGTATTATCCCCGACTACGCTTTGTTACAATTCAGCCAATTTTATTTCTCGACATATCCCGCTATGAGTCATTCATCCTCTTGGTCTTCCAAAATCGGTTTCGTCCTCGCCGCGGCAGGCTCTGCCATCGGTTTGGGTGCGATTTGGAAATTCCCTTATACCGCCGGTACGAACGGCGGGGCAATTTTTGTCCTTCTGTTTGTCATCTTCACGATTATCGTGGCGTTGCCGGTACAGCTTGCCGAGTTTTATATCGGGCGCACAGGCGGTAAAAACGCCATCGATTCGTTCAAAACCCTGCGTCCCGGTTCGCTTTGGCCTTGGGTCGGCCGGATCGGTGTGGCGGCGTGCTTCATTTTATTGTCGTTTTACAGCGTAGTCGGCGGCTGGGTTTTGAATTATGTCGTACACAGCTTCACCGGCGAAATTGCCCCGAATGTTGATTTTGGCGCCCTATTCGAAAAAACAATTTCCAACCCGACAAGTTCGATTCTTTATCAAGGGCTGTTCATGCTGATTACCATTTGGGTGGTCAAAGGCGGAATCTCTGACGGCATTGAAAAAGCAAACCGCTATCTGATGCCTGCTTTGTTTATTTTGTTTATCGTTTTGGCAATCCGCTCGCTGACCTTGCCCGGCGCGATGGAAGGCGTCAGTTTTTTATTGAAACCGGATTGGTCGAAAATCAAATCGGAAACGATGCTGACCGCGCTGGGTCAGGCTTTCTTTGCGTTGAGTATCGGCGTATCGGCAATGATCACCTACGCCTCGTATTTGGGTAAAGATCAGGATATGTTCCGCTCGGGCAATATCATTATGTGGATGAACCTGCTGGTATCGCTGCTGGCAGGCCTGGTCATCTTTCCGGCGGTATTCGCATTGGGCGCCACGCCCAGCCAAGGTCCCGGCCTGATTTTCGTGGTCTTGCCTGCCGTATTCATGAAAATTCCGTCCGGCAACTATCTGTTTGCCGTGTTCATGATGTTGGTTGTCTTTGCCACGCTGACTTCAGCGTTTTCCATGCTGGAAACCGTCATTGCGGCAACCATCCGCCAAGATGAACGCAAACGCAGCCGGCACACTTGGGCCATCGGCATTGCCATCTTTATCGTCGGCATCCCTTCTGCCTTATCCTTCGGCGTATGGAGCGATGTGCTTATTTTCAATAAATCTATTTTTGATTTATGGGACTACATTATTACTGCCATTATTATGCCGCTATGCGCATTAAGCATCTCTATCTTTACCGGCTGGATTCAAGACAGGCAGTCCGTTTTGACCCATGCCGGCATGGGCAGTACCGTACCGAAAAGGCTTCTATATCTGTGGCTGGGCGCGTTGCGCTACATCGCTCCGATTGCCATTATCGTGGTCTTCATCAATTCTCTTCAAATCATCTGATTTGCCACTATAGTGGATTAAATTTAAATCAGGACAAGGCGACGAAGCCGCAGACAGTGCAGATAGT
>CAUVJL010000100.1:0-10080 GCA_963552075.1 uncultured Neisseria sp. | reverse complement strand
TACCGCCGACGATTTGCTGGGCGTGATTTTCTCGCGCTTCTGCATCGGCAAATAAGATTAACCCTTATCCATACGCGAAAGGTCGTCTGAAAACCAAGATTCAGGTTTCAGACGACCTTTGCCGTTTGAAAGCATCGGTTCTTGATAAAATCCACGGATTGCTCACAACTTATCCACAATCTGAACTTCATCCCAATTCAATCAAACCAAATCTAATTCATTGAAAACTATAAATATACAAAAAGGTCGTCTGAAAAATTTCAGACGACCTTTTAAATTGTTCACAAAATTATCAACAGGACTAGGGTTATCGGCATCAAACCAGATTCTGCGGATTGCCTGCGACGAAGCGGTTGATGTTGTCCACAAGGATGTCAAACAGACGGTTGGCGGCCTCTTGGCTTGCCCATGCAATGTGTGGCGTGACAATGAGGTTGGGCAGTCGAGCTTTCAGCAGAGGGTTGCCGTCGCGCGGCGGCTCTTGTGTTAACACGTCAAAACCTGCCCCGCCGATTTGGCCGTATTTCAACGCCGCAACCAAAGCGGCTTCATCAACCAAGCCGCCGCGCCCGCAGTTGATGAGGATGGCGCCGGGTTTCATTTGTTGCAATTCGGCTTCGCCTATCATATTGGCCGTTTGCGGCGTGAGCGGACAATTAAGCGACACAACATCGGCGGAGCGGATGGCTTCGTCAAAGGAAACATAGCCGTTGCGGACGCTTTGGGCATGTTTGTGTTCGGCGAACACGACATTCATTTTGAAAGCCTGTGCATAAGCTGCCAGCGTTTTACCGATATTGCCGCGACCGAAAATTGCCAGTGTTTTGCCGTTTAAATCGCGCATCGGTGAGCCGAGGTGGCAGAAAAACGGCGAGTTTTCCCACAAGCCTGCCGCAACGTCGCGCTGATAGGCAGGCAGGTTGCGCATCAGGGTAATCATCATCATAAACGCGTGTTCCGCCACGGATTCATTGCCGTAAGCGCGGATGTTGCACACGCTCACGCCCGCTTGCTTGGCGGCAGCAAGGTCAACATTGTTGACGCCCGTCGCGGCTAGCGCAATCAGTTTGAGCTGCGGGTTGGCGGCGATGTGTTCGGCGGAAATCACGACTTTGTTGGTAATGATGATGTCCGCGCCCTGTATGCGCTCGGCGGTCTGATGCGCCTCAGTCGAACCATAGCTGCTTAAAGTATGCGGAAAATCAAAGTCAAACGGACGGTCGGCAAGCGTGTCGCGGTCGAGAACGGCAATGCATAGTGGATTCATATTTCACCTATCAAAAATAAAATAATGATTTAAATAAACTAACTCAGAATAAAATATTCAAAATATACGGCGCAGTTGAGAATGGTTATTATCCGAATCATACAGACATCACCATATCAGGAAACCATCATGATTAAAACCATGACCTTTGCCATTTTACATTTCGCCACCGCGTTTGGCGTTGCCTATATTTTGACCGGCAGCATCGGCATCTCAAGCGCAGTCGCGCTGGTCGAGCCGCTTGCCAACACCGTCGTTTTCTATTTCCACGAACAGGCATGGCGACGTTACGAAAAAAATATAGTGGATTAACTTTAAACCACCAGTACGGCGTTACCTCGCCTTGCCGTACTATCTGTACTGTCTGCGGCTTCGTCGCCTTGTCCTGATTTAAATTTAATCCACTATAAAACCGTAAAACAAGAATGGGCTATGCCGCTGCACCATTGTGGATAAGTTTTGACCGGAGGTCGTCTGAAAACGGGTTAGGGCATATTGTTTCTTATTAGTAAATATTCTTTCAATAAAATAGATATTTATCAATCAAAACGAAATTAATAAAATGCTTTCCATCGCTTGAGCGCCTACGCAGTTCATCTTTTATATTCAACATCATAAGGAAAGTATCATGAAAAAAGCACTCTTCGCCTCCCTCATCGCCGTTGCCGCCGCCGCATCTTTCGCCGACAGCCGCATTCCTGAATGGAACCATGCCAACGACTCCGGCCCCATTCCGGGCTTAACCCAAGTCGAATATCACGATGCGCACGATATGCGTAAAGATGATGACCGCGTGAAATTCACCGCACCTGCCACAGGCGTGCGCGAAATCACCGGCATCGGCTACAACGACACCTATGCCCGCTCGTTGCAAAACGGCTCAAATTGATTGCTAATCGGTTGAAATTGAAAGGTCGTCTGAAAACGTATCCATCCGTTTTCAGACGACCTTTTGCTTTATCGGAAACGGCAGCTATGATACCCTTCAGCGCGGAATATCGAAGAGCCGATATTGTTAACCGATTGAAAACGCTATGAAAGGATAAAACATGAGCGGTTTGATTATTGAAGATTTGCAGGAAGGCCACGGCAAAGAGGCCGTGAAAGGCAAGGAAATTACCGTGCATTACACCGGTTGGCTGGAAGACGGCACCAAATTCGACTCCAGCCTCGACCGCCGCCAGCCGCTGACGATTACGCTGGGCGTGGGTCAGGTCATTCAAGGCTGGGACGAAGGTTTCGGCGGCATGAAAGAAGGCGGCAAACGCAAGCTGACCATTCCCGCCGAAATGGGCTACGGCGCACGCGGCGCGGGCGGCGTGATTCCGCCTAACGCAACGTTGGTGTTTGAAGTAGAGCTGTTGAAAGTTTATGAATAATGCCTGACGGCGTTGGGATCGATTTTCTACGTTGAACTGAGCGAAAGGTCGTCTGAAAACCGAATGTTGAGGTTTTCAGACGACCTTTTTGTTTAATTCAAGTAGGTTGGGTCAAACCAAATTTGTAGCGTGGGCTTTGCCCGCGAAATCTGCTGTCTAACCATGTCAGACAATAATCTCATTTGCTTTCATCTCGTGGGCAAAGCCCACGCTACGGGTGGCTGCAACAGCAACTTGTCCCTTCCCCCGTCCGGCGGGAGAAGGCTAGGATGGGGTGGCTTTGTGGATTTAGGTAAAATCGAATTAGTGTAGCCCTAAGAGCCACCCTCTCCCCAGCCCTCTCCCGCCAGCCGGGAGAGGGGGTAGGTTTAAGGTTAAAACGAGGTCGTCTGAAAACCTTGAGATTCGGGTTTGTAGAGAAACCCGTTCTACGCCCGTTTTCAGACGACCTTTTTCCTGCCCTGTCCCCACAAGCGCCTTTCCACCTGTCAAATCCCCCCGAAAAAGCGTACAATTCCACGTTTATTTTTGAATTCATTATATTTTCAGACGACCTCCGTCAGAGAAAAGAGGTCGTCTGAAACCATTAGGCACGTTGACCCACATGACCCACATGATTTACCCCAAAACCTACGACGTCATCGTCGTCGGCGGCGGACACGCAGGCACGGAAGCCGCGCTCGCCGCCGCACGCATGGGCGCGCATACGCTTTTGCTCACACACAACATCGAAACGCTCGGACAAATGTCGTGCAACCCTTCCATCGGCGGCATCGGCAAAGGCCATCTTGTGCGCGAACTCGACGCGCTCGGCGGCGCGATGGCGTTGGCCACCGACAAATCCGGCATCCAGTTCCGCCGTTTGAACGCCAGCAAAGGCGCGGCAGTTCGAGCCACGCGCGCTCAGGCAGACCGCATTTTGTACAAAGCCGCCATCCGCGAAATGCTGGAAAACCAAGAAAACCTCGACCTCTTCCAGCAGTCGGTTGATGATGTAACGCTCGACGGCGACCGCATTTCAGGCGTAATTACCGCGATGGGCGTGGAATTTAAAGCCCGCGCCGTCGTGCTGACCGCAGGCACGTTTTTGTCCGGCAAAATCCACATCGGTTTGGAAAACTACGAAGGCGGCCGCGCCGGCGACCCCGCCGCCAAATCGCTGGGCGGACGTTTGCGCGAATTGAACCTGCCGCAAGGCCGTCTGAAAACCGGCACGCCGCCGCGCATCGATGGGCGCACGATTGATTTCTCCCAGCTCACCGAACAGCCCGGCGACACGCCCGTTCCGGTAATGTCCGTGCGCGGCAACGCCGATATGCACCCGCGCCAAGTGTCCTGCTGGATTACGCATACCAATTTGAAAACACACGAAATTATCCGCTCAGGCTTCGATCGTAGCCCTATGTTCACCGGCAAAATCGAAGGCGTCGGCCCGCGCTACTGCCCGTCTATCGAAGACAAAATCAACCGCTTCGCCGACAAAGACAGCCACCAGATTTTCCTCGAACCCGAAGGCCTGACCACCAACGAATACTACCCCAACGGTATTTCCACCAGCCTGCCGTTCGACATTCAAATTCAACTCGTGCGCAGCATGAAGGGCCTGGAAAACGCCCATATCCTGCGCCCCGGCTACGCCATCGAATACGACTACTTCGACCCGCGCAACCTCAAAGCCAGCCTCGAAACCAAAACCATCCAAGGCCTCTTCTTCGCCGGACAAATCAACGGCACGACCGGCTACGAAGAAGCCGCCGCACAAGGTCTGCTCGCAGGCGCAAACGCCGTGCAATACGTCCGCGAACAAGACCCGCTCCTGCTGCGCCGCGAACAAGCCTATCTCGGCGTATTGGTGGACGACCTCATCACCAAAGGCGTGAACGAGCCTTACCGAATGTTCACCAGCCGCGCCGAATACCGCCTGCAACTTAGGGAAGACAACGCCGATATGCGCCTGACCGAAGACGGCTACAAAATCGGCTTAGTGGGTGAAGAACAATGGCGCATGTTCAACGAAAAACGCGAAGCCATCGAACGCGAAATCCAACGTTTGAAAACAACGTGGTACACGCCGCAAAAACTCGCCGAAGAAGAGCAGCTGCGCGTATTCGGCCAGAAACTCAGCCGCGAAGCCAACCTGCACGACCTCCTGCGCCGTCCGAACCTCGATTACGCCGCACTGATGACCCTGCCTGATGCACAACCTGAAACCGCACTTGCCGACAGCGTGGTCGAACAAGTCGAAATCCAAGTCAAATACCAAGGCTATATCGACCGCCAAAACGAAGAAATCGACAGCCGCCGCGACATCGAAACCCTAAAGCTGCCCGACGACATCGATTACAGCAAAGTCAAAGGTTTATCCGCCGAAGTGCAGCAAAAGCTCAACCAGCACAAACCCGAAACCGTCGGACAAGCCAGCCGCATTTCCGGCGTAACCCCTGCGGCAGTGGCGTTGCTGATGGTGCATTTGAAGCGCGGGTTTAAGGGGGCGAAGTAGGCTCACCCGCAGATAGTAAAAGGTCGTCTGAAACCGAAAATCAGGTTTCAGACGACCTTTTTTAATACCGACACATTATGTAGATTAAAATAGAACGCACCCTGTCGTCATTCCCGCGCAGCGTCGTAGGTCGGATTCTTGAATCCGACATCTTGGACGATAGTGTCGGATACAAGTATCCGACCTACGGCTTGCGATCAAAATTAAGTTTTAGGAATTATTATGAAATTAGCGGAGCTGGTTAATCATTACAGAGCTAAATTGGATATTCTTTCTGATGCGGTTTTGATTGGGGAAATACCGGAGGGAATTGATGAAATTCCTGATGAATTAAAGAAATTTTTAGTTTTAGAACATCAGGATTTTCTTAAGATATGCAATGGCGGGGCATTCGGAGATATTGTCCTTTGGAGTACGGATGAAATTTTAGACAACCAATTTCGCGTACCAAGCATTTTCAAGGATAAGGTGTATGAAATAGGTCAAGTCCTCTATGAACCTGTATTCCTTGATAGAATTTCAAAACAAATCCGCTTTGAATTGGATGTCGAAATAATATGCCCGTTTGATCAATTCATCACTGATTATATTTTTGGGGATAATTATTCAAATATTTTCACGAATGCGGCACAGGACGATATGTGGTTTGATTTTATCGAAAGAAATAGACCTTTAGGGTAGGCAGAGTTTCAATTTTTTCAGCAACCGTAGGTCAAAATCTCGAGTCCGATCTACCTCGGTTGTTTGTTTCTTTTGAAAAATAACGATACAAAACAGGAGGAAAGAAAAATGGAACCCATAGAATTGCAGGGTATCCCCAACGAGGTATTTTTGGAGGATATCCAAGAGCTCACGCAGGCATTTCCACTTGAATTTCCCCACTTATTCCAGCAAATCAAAGATTATTTAGGTATAGATCAGAAACATATCTATATTACCGACTTTGTAGAAGATGAAAATCAAGAAGACTGTTTCTACGGTTATTTCTTTGATGCGTTAAACAGAAAAATTTACCATTATGCCTTTGAAAGGAAGAAAACCACATTTCGGGAAAATGATATCGCTGCCTTAACGATGCGGGATACTTTCAGCATCAAAGTGCTGCATCTTTTGGTATAAACGGGTAAACAGAAAAATTCCCACAGGCTGATTTTCAAAGTATTCTGTAAGTCGAATCAGCCCATACCCCCAACCCAAACTTTCCAACCCATGAAAAAAATAAAAATCTTACTGACTTTCTTTGTTGCAACCCTGCTTATTTTAGGCATTTTGTCCCAACTGTCCGTCTGGTACGACAACCGCACTGCCGAGCCGGTAAAGCGTCTGTTGCAGAGTGAAGTGCCTCGCGGCGACAGCGAAGGAGCGGATGCAATGTGGTTGATGACTTACGATATTCCCGATGCCGCCGAACGCCGTCAAATCATGGCAAAGCTGGACAATAAAGTGCCGGAGGACGGCAAGCTGCCTGAAAGCCTCCGCCACCGCAAACTGATTTCGAACGATGCCGTAGAAGGGCAAAGGCTCGACTGTATATCTAGAAGCAATGATGGGGCTATCATTGCAGACTGCCTGCAAAACGTCCGCGCCCACGCCGATGCCTATCGTGCTGTTGTCGCGCAATATGCCAAACTTTTTGACAATGCCGACCGTTTGTCGCAATACAGCAACTTGGATGTGCGCGTCCTAAATATTTTGGATATCCTTCCAAAATACCAATATCTTGTTTACCAGACGACGCCTGCCGCCGTGGACTGGCTGGACGGCAAACCCGAAGCCGCATTTGCCCGAATCTGCCGCAACATCCGTACAGGCAAAACCTTACAGCAATCGCGCGGCGGACTCATTCCTGCCATGATAGGCGTCACCATTATCCAGAACAATACAAGACTCGCCGCCACAATGCTTGCCGAACAACCGCAATGGGCAGGCAAGCTGCCTGAAAACTGTGCCGCCGCGTTCGAACCGACCGCTGACAACGCAGAAAACTACTGCCATATCATGCAGTTCGAGTATCACTATATGGATGCCCTCATCGCCAATCTTCCGACCCAACTGAGCCAAGAAATGCCTTCATGGCTCGTGCCCGTATTGTTCTCGCCTGAGCACTCGCGAACACTTGCCAGCAAACAGTTTGCTTTTGGCTGCGAGCCTCCGGCACAGCGGGCCTTCGCGCAAGATCTGCCTGTATGGGCGCCGCAGGATGCCCAAATGCCGCAAACTTTCTGGCAGCAGTACGGCAGCCTTGCCTGTCTGCGTAACGCGCTGGGTTGCCGGTTTATTAACGGAGATTATGGCGGCGACGTCGATCCCTATGCCCGCCGTTTGCAAGACACGCAAATGCAGCAGCGTGCTTTTCAGGCTGCACTCGCCTTATACAGACTGCCTGAAAACCAACGTACCACCGAGCTGCCGAATGTCCTTGCCCGGTACGGCAGCCCATCCCGCGAGCTGCACTACGACCCCGAAGCGAAAGCCATCGTGTTTACCCCATATCAACACCATGTGCGGTTCATCCTGAATGTTCCGCTGGCATTGCCGCAGGGACAACAGAATGAAATGACAAATAAACTGCCAAAGTCGCATCAGTAATGAAAGCACCTGTGAACGTTGAGATAGTGTGATGGTAAACAAAAGGTCGTCTGAAACCGAAAATCAGGTTTCAGACGACCTTTTTTAATACCGACACATATTTATGTAGATTAAAATAGGACGTACCCATGCCATCATTCCCGCGCAGCGTCGTAGGTCGGATTCTTGAATCCGACATCTTGGACGGTTGTGTCGGATACAAGTATCCGACCACCGAAAATGGTATCCGAACGGCTTGATTTGAGTTTTGGTATTTTTGCCCGACGGGGTGAAAAATACAGTTGCTACGGCTTGCTCTCCAAAGAAGCCCAAGCCGTGTATGATGAAGGCCTGAAACTGTGGCAGGCCTTCTACCGGGCCGACATCGAACGCAAAATCCGCGACGAATACCTGCTCGACAAAAGCGGTGCAGGCTGGTATAAAATCCGCAACGCCCTGAAAAAGGCCGCTCCGCAAACCGACTTCGCCCCCTTCGAAACCACCTACGCCGCCCTCGCTGCCAAACTCGAACCACTGGTGTACGAATACGGCTTTTTGAAAGAATAGGCAGCCTGAAAAAAGCAGCCTGCACCCCCAAAACAAGGAAACCCCATGATCCCCACACAACACACCGTACTCATCACCGGCGGCGCCACCGGCATCGGCTTTGCGCTGGCAAAAAAGTTCCATGCAGCGGGCAACCACGTGATTTTGGTCGGACGGCGCGAAGACGCGCTACGCCAAGCCGTAGAACAACTTTCAGGAGAACAGCTTTCAGGCAGCCTGCACGATAACGGCGCACGTTGCGGATATGCCGTCGCCGACGTTTCCCAAGCCGAAGACCGCGCACGGCTGGCGGCGCAGTTTCCCGAAACCAGTATCCTCATCAACAACGCCGGCATCCAGTTCACCAAACGGTTGGACGAGCAGACGGACGACGAAATCGTGCAGGAAATCGCAGTCAATCTCACCGCGCCCGTGCAGCTCACCCGCGCCTTCCTACCCATGCTGGCGGGCAAGCCGCAGGCCGCCGTTATCAACGTATCATCGGGCTTGGCGGTGGTGCCCAAGGAAACCTGCGCCGTTTACTGTGCCACCAAAGCCGCGCTACACAGCTTTTCGCAAGTGTTGCGCTGGCAATTGGAAAACAGCGGTATCCGCGTGTTCGAAATCCTGCCGCCCATGGTCGCCACGCCCATGTACAAAGGCAAGGGGCACGCGCACCTGAAAATTTCGCCCGACGAATTGGCAGACGAATTTTGGCGTGATTTTGAACGCAACCGCTTTGAAAGCATGATTGGCAAAACGAAGTGGCTCTATTGGATTAACCGCCTCTCCGCACGGCTGGGGCAGCGGATTATGCGGAAGGGTTTGTAATCATGAACGCTCCGTCTTCAGATTATCGTGCCGTATTGGATTTTTGGTTTCGCGAAACTGCGCCGCAGCAATGGTTTGCCCGATCCGATGCGTTCGACGGCATCATCCGCCAACGCTTTTTTGCCGTGTGGCAACGCGCCGCACAGGGCGAACTGGCCGACTGGCGCGGCAATATGCAGGGTAGCAGCCGTAGGTCGGATACTTGTATCCGACCTACGGCTTGCTGCAAATATACATTTTGACGTTAGTACCCTTCATGATAGAGAATCATGGCAAGAGCGTATAAATAAAGATTTTCTTGATAACAAAAATATTTGTCCATATGGAATGGATGGAGTTCTTGATATTCTAAAAGACACCTTCCGAGTTCTCAGCCTTGAGCAAACGCCCAAATAAAAAAGGTCGTCCGAAACCCAAAATCAGGTTTCAGACGACCTTTCTTTATCCAATCTGGTGCCGGAGAAGGGAATCGAACCCCCGACCTTCGCGTTACGAATGCGCTGCTCTACCGACTGAGCTACACCGGCACGGCATTCGTTATCATATACATAAACGGGATAATCAGCAAGTTTGGATTTCCCGATAAAGTCGTTGCTCAGTAAAAATATATACCGAGACCTTTGCAAAATTCCCCAAAATCCCCTAAATTCCCATCAAGACATTTAGGGGATTTCCCATGAGCACCTTCTTCCAGCAAACCGCACAAGCCATGATCGCCAAACACATCGACCGCTTCCCACTATTGAAGTTGGATCAGGTGATTGATTGGCAACCGATCGAACAATACCTGAATCGTCAGAAAATCCGTTACCTCCGAGACCACCGCGGCCGTCCCGCCTATCCCCTGTTGTCCATGTTCAAAGCCGTCCTGCTCGGACAATGGCACAGCCTCTCCGATCCCGAACTCGAACACAGCCTCATCACCCGCATCGACTTCAACCTGTTTTGCCGTTTTGACGAACTGAGCATCCCCGATTACAGCACCTTAT
>CAUVJL010000099.1:0-10088 GCA_963552075.1 uncultured Neisseria sp. | reverse complement strand
TTACGCCCGATTTGACGATGCGCTACTGTCCTATTTTGATTTTAATTGACTATATATGTAGCACTTCAAGGCACGGACACTACCAGCGGCAATATTTTCTATACCTTCCCGCGCCTAGACGAAGTCCTCCCCCTTCCGCCAGCCAAAACCCACTGGAAAGGCATCTATTCCGCAATGAGCAAGGAAGACGCGGCGTTCTACCAAAATCCGCCCGACACCGCCGCCCTTGCCGCCGATATCCTCAAACGCGGTATCGTCAAAAAAGAAGAAGTTTACTGGTCGCCGCGCAAAGATTAAGATAAACAGGACCCCTCACCGTTACCCGTACAAACTCAGGACAAACACGACATGACCTTAGACCAATGGCTGCGCCATTCGCAGTTGCCGAGACTCGAAGCCCGTATGTTGCTGCAACATGCAGGCGGTTATAGCCGTGTGCAGTTGGTCACGCAAGGTGCCGATCCGCTGCCGGAAGCAGTAGCCGCGCAACTGGATATCCTGCAGGCACGTCGTCTGAAAGGTGAGCCGATGGCGTATATTTTAGGCGGACGGGAGTTTTACGGACGATGGTTTGAAGTCGGTCCCGACGTGTTGATTCCCCGTCCCGAAACCGAGCATTTGGTGGAGGCGGTTATCGGGCATCTTCCTGAAAACGGACAGGTTTGGGATTTGGGAACGGGCAGCGGGGCGGTTGCCGTGACGGTGGCGTTGGAAAGAACGGATGCGGCAGTGCGCGCTTCCGATATCAGTGGCGGAGCGTTGGCGATTGCCCGTAAAAACGCGGAAACTCTGGGCGCAAGGGTCGAGTTTGCATTGGGTTCGTGGTTTGAGACGGATAAGACGTCGTCTGAAGACAAGCACCGCTTCGATGTCATTGTTTCCAATCCGCCTTATATCGAAGCCGGCGACGAGCATTTGAGCCAAGGGGATTTGAGATTCGAGCCGCAAACGGCATTGACAGATTTTGCCGACGGCTTGAGCTGTATTCGAGAGCTGGCGCAGCGCGCGCCGGAATTTTTAAAAGAGGGCGGATGGCTGCTGCTGGAACATGGTTACAACCAAGGCGCAGCAGTGCGGCAGATTTTGACGGCAAACGGCTTTGCCGAAGTCAGTACGCAACAAGATTTGGCAGGGCTGGACAGATTGACTTTAGGCATGTTCCGCCACGTCGAATAATGTTTTCCAGCGGTTGAAAGTGAAGCCGCCAATCTGCCGCCTGCCGTACCTTTTCAGTTTAAAGTAGTTTAGTCATGCAGTGTCGCAGCATGTAAAGTATTTTCCAATAAAGTAGCAATCGTCATCGGACCGACCCCGCCGGGTACCGGGGTAATCATGCCCGCCCGTTCTTTTGCCACATCAAATTCCACATCGCCGCACAGGCTGCCATCTTCCAAACGGTTAATCCCGACATCAATCACCACCGCGCCGGGTTTAATCCATTCCCCTTTGACAAAATTGGGAATCCCGACGCCTACCACCACAATATCGGCAGCCCCGACTTCCTTGTCCAAGTTTTCCGTCGCGCTGTGGCAAATCGTTACCGTAGCGCGGGCAAGCAGCAGCTCCAATGCCTGCGGGCGTCCGACAATATTCGATGCCCCGACGACCACCGCCTTCTTGCCTTTCGGATCGATGCCGTAAGCTTCCAGCAGCGTCATCACACCCTTGGGCGTACAAGGGCGCATCAGCGGCATTTTTACCACCAAACGACCCACGTTATAAGGATGGAAACCGTCCACATCTTTGTCCGGATGGATACGTTCCAAAACAGCCTGACTGTCTAAGCCCTCAGGAAGCGGAAGCTGCACCAAAATACCGTCTACTTCCGCGTTCCCGTTCAATTCATCAATCAGCTTGAGCAAGTCTTCCTGAGAAGTCGACGCTGGCAGCTCATAAGACAAAGACCGGATGCCGCATTTTTGGCATGCCGATTTTTTGTTGCGGACATATACGGCACTGGCAGGGTTGTCACCGACCAACACCACGGCCAAACAAGGCGCGCGCAATCCGGATTCAAGCCGCTTGGCTACCGCAGCGGATACCAGCTGCAAACGCTCCTGCGATATTTTTTTACCGTCAATCAATTGGGCTGTCATGAAATTTCCATTTGGTTATCAATAAATAGTAAACGCAATTATCGCATTTTTAAACCGATTTGGCAGTCGGATAACAGCAAAAACCGAAACTGTATTTTTGAACGGCATTACACCCGGTATGAAGTAGGCAAAAAATTAAATTTTAAATAAAAATAAACAGATAATTTAGAAAAAAGAAAAATGATCTCAAATTGGATTGACAGGATTTCGGCGTATCTGTATATTCCCATTCTTCAGTCGGGGCGTAGCGCAGCCCGGTTAGCGCATCTGCTTTGGGAGCAGAGGGTCGTGAGTTCGAATCCCACCGCCCCGACCACAAAATTCTAAGCACGAATCGGCATGAGCGCCCGTAGCTCAACCGGATAGAGCACCGACCTTCTAAGTCGGGGGTTACAGGTTCGATTCCTGTCGGGCGTGCCAATTTTTACGGTGGCTGTAGCTCAGTTGGTAGAGCCCTGGATTGTGATTCCAGTTGTCGTGGGTTCGAGCCCCATCAGCCACCCCAAATAAAAAATCCTGCATAGCAATATGCAGGATTTTTTATTGTCTATTGCATTTCAAATAGAGGTTGGACTTGCGTGTCATCTGTGAGAATTGAAGTATTTGGCTTTTTAGGTAGCTTTAAGGTCGTCTGAAAAGACCTTTTGAAAGTCATTCTAACGAAACGGACTTTTCATACGATTTTAAAAGGAAAATCATGCACATCACATTTCCTGAATGGTTTGATGATCTTGCCGAATTTGAAGCTGAGAACAAAGGCTGTCTATTGGATTTTCCATTATGTATCAATGGGCAAAATTTTGTTTTTACCTTCTACGATTTGTGTCGCCTCAACCAAACCCGTGCCGATGAATCTGACTCAGTCGGTTTTTTGAAAAACGAAGCAGTCGTTGTGCTGCAAGCAGTAAATCGGGCAAACATCACCCGCTTTGTTCAAGCATTTTTCCAAATAGAATGAAAAATAAAAACATGAAAAAGCACATCACAGACCTGCGCAACGCCCTGTATAACCATGATTTAACTGTTGCTTCTGAAGAGGACAGTCCCGCCTTCCCTGCCATGTGGACGCTGTCACATCCCTATTTCACGCTGCCGATGACCATTGCTTTTTATAATGTGAACGATATCCGCATCATACCGTTGCACGAGAGCTTTGGCTGCTATCTGATGGAGCAACCCGAAATATCGCTGTATTTCACTAAAACCAACCGCCATTCGTGGCAGCGTGATTTGGCCGTTTTTATTCAAACGCTGATGCAATACATTCACTCAATCGAAGCGGAACGCGACAAGGCTGTCCGAAAGGACATTTGAACAAACGGTCTTCCGGTAAACACGGTTTTCCAAACAAAGAGACGTCGTCTGAAAACAGCAGAAGTTTTCAGACGACGTCTTTGCTTTTACGCAATGTTTAGAAGCGGTAGTTCACACTTAGGCGGATATCGCGGCCCGGTTCAGGCAGGGAGTTGGCACCTGCGCGTTGGCTGTGCGGCTTGTAGTTTTTATTCAAGACATTGTTGACGGCGAAGTTGACGTTCAAGTCGTCTTTGCCCGTCGGCTTCCAGTTGGCGAAGACATCGTTGACGCCGTAGCCCGCACGGACAACATTCAGAGCTACGTCAGAGCCGCGCGATGTCGGGGCATAGCCTGCATTTTGGACATAGCGTCCGCGCCAGCCGATTTCCAGGTTCGGATTGTCGAATTGGTACGACAGACCGGTTGTCCATGTACGTCCCATCGGGATAGCGGTTGTCACGATGTCGGCGGTATCTCCGTTCAGCTTCGGTCTGCTGTAAGCTACGCCTGCGCGGGCGGTCAGACCTTTCCAACGGTAGGCGGCGTTCAGTTCGTAACCTCTGTTTTTCAGCTTGCCGCCGTTATACCAGACGTAGTTTCGCCCTTCTTGGCGGATGGCTTGCACATCTTTGATTTGCTGATGGAAGTAGCTGCCGGACAGTGTTAGGGCAGAATTCCAGTGGTAGTTAAAGCCGATTTCTGCATTTCGCGAGCGTTCTGCTTTCAAGTCAGGCGATGCAACAATCGGCCTGTTGTTTGCTAAAGCTGCTTCGTACAGGCGGGGGCTGCGGGTTGCATAGTTCATGCTGGTGTTGATGGAGAATTCGGGGGTAATATCATAAACCAACCCGATGCTTGGATTGAAGTTGCCGTCTGAATTTTCTGTATTACTGCTGGTTTTCATTTTCCAACGGTCATAGCGCAAACCTGTGGTCAGCGTAACCGGTGAGAAATCCCAAATACCTTCAACATATGCGCCGGCATCGTTTTTCTTCTCGCCGCCTTCTCCGTTTGAGCTGCTTTTTTGAGTACGCCAGTTTAAGCCGTATTTTAAGGTGTGGCGGTCAAATAGACGGCTGTCGAGATTCAGATTGGCTCCGTATGTCCGTACTTCGCCGTCCAATTCATAATTTGGATTGGGGGCTTCGTCACGTTTGGTATTTAAACGGTAAACATTGGCTTTGATTTTGTCGATAAAGCCCAAGTTTCCGCCTTTGAATTCCAAGTTGGTGGTGTCTTGGGTCAGCGTGCGGTAACGCGGCGCGTTGTTGGCAGTATTCGGAATACGGTTGCCGTTGGCATCCAAAACGTATTGACCCGTGCGGCGGTCGGTTTGGAATACTTGTGAGAAATCAAACTCCTCGCGCAGAGCGCGCTCCCCATATTGTTTCTCCTGGCGGTGGCTCAATTCAATACGGTTGTCCTCGTTGAAACGATAGCCGATTTTGCCCAGCAAGCCGCGCGAACCCAATGCACTGTTCAAAACCTTATCGCTTCCGAGCAGATTACGGTAGCCTTTGCCTGCCGTGTATTCTTTGTCGCGTACGAAATTGCCTGAAACCAAAGCATCAAAACCGCCTGCTTGACCGTAAACGCTTGCGCCGCGTGAATAGCCTTTATTGCTGCTGATACCGGCATTGACTTTGAAACCGACGTTTTGACCTTCTCTCAGCAAATCTTTGGCTTCAACCGTTTCGGCAACAATCGCGCCGCTGGTTGCGCCGATACCTGCTGAGGCCGAACCCGTACCTTTTTGTACGGCAACGACTTTTACCAATGCGGGGTCAAGCATAAAGCGACCGTTGTGGTGGAAAATCTGGCTGTCGGTGTAAGTATCGTCAACTTTATAGTCTATTTGGTCTTGTCCCATGCCTCGGATGGTTACCCATTGCGACTGACCATTACCGCCGCCGAAACTGATAGAGGGTTCGTTGAACAATACGTCTTTTAAATCAGTGGAAGTCGTTTCTTCCATACGTTTCGTCGTTACACGGTGTGTGGCGCTTGTAGCCTGACCTTTGACGGTAACAGTATCAAGGGTAACGCTTTCTTTCGCTTCGTTTTCCGCGTGGGCAAAGCCGGCGGCGAGTGCCAGTGAAAGCAGGCTGAATCGGAACAGGGGGGAAGTCATGTAAATTTCCTTTTTAGATAAGTTTCAGTTCTTTAAATAAACTATTTATTAATAATAATTTCTATTTATTTTAAAGATAGGATATTATTTTGTAAAGGCGTACATAGGTTTGCATCCATCGTTTCATGCCTTTTGCTGATAGAACCATTTGAAGCTTGCCGACTGGAAAAGTTCATCTGAAAATGCCTGCCTGTTTGAACCGTATTGAGAGATGGTGCGCAATCTGTCATGCCCGTTTTCAGACGACCCCGCATAGAAAATTTTTACTTCTTCCCTTGAATTTATCGGGCCGAACCCTAATTTGCCGCTGTGTTCAGGTAAGTTTGTTGACAAACTTACCGCCTTATTTTTCAAACCGCATCTGCCGGCTGAAGGCAGATGATTGTTTTCAAACTATTTATCGGAGCATAAAACATGACCATCCGTCCTTTACACGACCGCGTCGTCGTCAAACGCTTGGAAGCTGAAGAGAAAACCGCATCAGGCATCGTCCTGCCGGGCGCAGCCGCTGAAAAACCCGATATGGGCGAAGTGATCGCCGTGGGCGCAGGCAAAATCGGTAAAGACGGCAACCGCCGTCCGCTAGATGTCAAAGTCGGCGACAAAGTCATTTTCGGCAAATACAGTGGCCAAACCGTAAAAGCCGACGGCGAAGAGCTGTTGGTAATGCGCGAAGAAGACATTTTCGGGATTGTGGAATAAGCATTCCGTGCATTCAAAACGACAGGTCGTCTGAAAAGGCTATACAAGGTTTTCAGACGACCTCAGACAGAATCAAATGTATTAAATAAATTAGGAGAATCAAAATATGGCAGCAAAAGACGTACAGTTCGGTAACGAAGTCCGCCAAAAAATGGTCAGCGGCGTGAACACTCTGGCAAACGCCGTCCGCGTAACTTTGGGCCCTAAAGGCCGCAACGTAGTAGTTGACCGCGCATTCGGCGGCCCGCACATCACCAAAGACGGCGTTACCGTCGCTAAAGAAATCGAACTGAAAGACAAATTCGAAAACATGGGCGCGCAAATGGTGAAAGAAGTCGCGTCCAAAACCAACGACGTAGCGGGTGACGGTACGACTACCGCCACTGTACTGGCGCAAGCCATCGTAGCCGAAGGCATGAAATACGTTACCGCCGGCATGAACCCGACCGACCTGAAACGCGGTATCGACAAAGCTGTCGCCGCTTTGGTTGAAGAGCTGAAAAACATCGCCAAACCTTGCGACACTTCCAAAGAAATCGCCCAAGTCGGCTCGATTTCCGCCAACTCCGACGAACAAGTCGGCGCGATCATTGCCGAAGCGATGGAAAAAGTCGGCAAAGAAGGCGTGATTACCGTTGAAGACGGCAAATCTTTGGAAAACGAGCTGGACGTAGTTGAAGGTATGCAATTTGACCGCGGCTACCTGTCTCCTTACTTCATCAACGACGCGGAAAAACAAATCGCTGCGCTGGACAATCCGTTTGTATTGTTGTTCGACAAAAAAATCAGCAACATCCGCGACTTGTTGCCTGTTTTGGAACAAGTGGCCAAAGCCAGCCGTCCGCTCTTGATTATCGCTGAAGACGTGGAAGGCGAAGCCTTGGCGACTTTGGTCGTGAACAACATTCGCGGTATTCTGAAAACCGTTGCCGTTAAAGCCCCTGGCTTCGGCGACCGCCGCAAAGCCATGTTGCAAGACATCGCTATCCTGACCGGCGGCGTGGTGATTTCCGAAGAAGTCGGCCTGTCTCTGGAAAAAGCAACTTTGGACGACTTGGGTCAAGCCAAACGCATCGAAATCGGTAAAGAAAACACCACCATCATCGACGGCTTCGGTGACGCTGCCCAAATCGAAGCGCGTGTTGCCGAAATCCGCCAACAAATCGAAACCGCAACCAGCGAATACGACAAAGAAAAACTGCAAGAGCGCGTGGCTAAATTGGCAGGCGGCGTGGCAGTGATCAAAGTCGGTGCCGCTACCGAAGTCGAAATGAAAGAGAAAAAAGACCGCGTGGAAGACGCGCTGCACGCTACCCGCGCAGCCGTTGAAGAAGGCGTGGTTGCAGGCGGTGGCGTAGCCCTGTTGCGCGCCCGTGCCGCTTTGGAAAACCTGCACACCGGCAATGCCGACCAAGATGCAGGCGTACAAATCGTCTTGCGCGCCGTTGAATCTCCGCTGCGCCAAATCGTTGCCAACGCAGGCGGCGAACCTAGCGTGGTTGTGAACAAAGTGTTGGAAGGCAAAGGCAACTACGGTTACAACGCAGGCTCCGGCGAATACGGCGACATGATTGAAATGGGCGTACTCGACCCCGCCAAAGTAACCCGTTCCGCGCTGCAACACGCCGCGTCTATCGCCGGCCTGATGCTGACGACCGATTGCATGATTGCCGAAATCCCTGAAGAAAAACCGGCTATGCCTGATATGGGCGGCATGGGTGGTATGGGCGGCATGATGTAAGGTTGCCCAAACCTGAGCGCAAACAAAAACCTGCACGGACAACCGTGCAGGTTTTTTCTTTCAAAGAAGGTCGTCTGAAAACGGGTAGGGCGGATTTTCAGACGACCCCTAGCTTATCTTGCCTGCTCCATAGCAGCCATTAATGCATTAAAGTTTTGCATTAGCGTTGCTTTATCGAACCAGCCAGCCAGTGTAAACAGCTGTATAAAAATCCCTATAATCACAACCATACAGCAGAAGTACAAAAGATAGCCTTTGAATACCGTCCAAACTTTAACCTGCCCCATTTTCATCAAGCCGACAGCCTGCGCCCCAAACGCCCAAGTCTTCCAAAACATCAACAGCGGCGTAATTTGCGGGATATAAAACACAAGCAGCGCCGGAATCATCAAAGCCTCCGATGCCAAGATGAATCCCCATAAAGGCAGGCGCGGCGCGCCATTTATGCTTAAAACATAACGCATCACACGGCTCAAAATCAGCCACCTTATAACGGTAACCAACACGCCAAAGACGACAGCGGCAGTGCTGACGCCGAGCAAGGGAGACATATCTGCCGCATTAATCATGCCCAACAGCAGCAAAATCGCCAAAATGACAGGCAGCGTATAGAAATAATCAGCAGGATTTTTATAGCGCAGACGCAGAATATCCCACATATCTTTTAAAAAATCATACAACATCAAACAGATATCTTCAGAAACAAAAAAGCGATTGTATCTTAAAACGACACATAGGTCGTCTGAAATTGACAATCCATCCCCGATGGAAAAATTATGGGTGCTGACGGTCGATATCCGGCGGATTTTGTTCAAAATCATCGAAATTTAATTTAAGTTAAAACAAAAGTTTATAAAATATCTCTGCGCCATTTCAAAATAAACCTTGCATGAACCCGTTGTTTTTGGTTTAATGCCCACTTCCCTGCAACGCAGATGAAGGCCAGATAGCTCAGTTGGTAGAGCAACGGATTGAAAATCCGTGTGTCGGCGGTTCGATTCCGCCTCTGGCCACCACAAAAACCGCCTAAGGCGGTTATTTTTTTATCTCATGCCATCAAGCATCATCAAGCTAATCCCTCTTGATAAGACATCCCACAATTTTCAGTTGCATTCTGTTATCTGACCCTGCCCCTTTCCGCTAATCGAAACGTCTTTTGTATTTGAAATACAAAACGAAGGTCGTCTGAAACCTTGCAGACGACCCCATCCGACCAAGGAACCCCATGAACATCACCGTCCTCACCCTCCCGCACGGCATGGTGCGCGTCCTTCTGACCGAACAGCTCTACCGCGCCGTCTCCATCCTCCACAACCATCCCTACCACCGCGAATAACAAAAGCCGTTCCCGCAGGCAGGCTTCGCGTGTCCACCGCATAAATCGGGCGCAGGCGTATCTGTTGCGAATTAAATACATCAAGAAATAGTAAACTGGGAAATATTCAGATATTGTTTGAATGCCCGTCATAAGGACGATAAGATACCGACCTCATTTTATAAGGGATTGATTCAGAAACAGTTCGGGCTTGCCGCAGGCAACTTCGCCGTATGGTTTTGAAGTGGGAAAGCTTCAATCCCCATTTTGATACCACACAACGATAAAGATGAAATGTCCGGTTTATTTTTCGAAAGGGGGCGGAATGAAGGAAATTCAACGGGGATTTTCTTTGTCTCAATTGGTTTTTACCATCATGATGGTAGGGATTTTAACGTCGATTGCCTACCCGTCTTACCAAAAATATATTGAAAATACCAAGCTGCAGGAAGTGCGGGCTGCCATGCTGGAAAACGCCCAATTTCTGGAGCGTTTTTATCAAAAAAACGGAAGTTTCAAACAAAGCTCTACCCAATGGCCGGATTTGCCGATTAAGGAAATCGGCGATTTTTGCATCAAGGTGCAAGGCGACGCCAAAGGCACGCCGGACGGGCGGTTTACCCTGAAGGCAGTAGCGCGGTCGGATCAAAATCCCAAGGTATTGAAAATCAACGAAAGCTTTGTCACGGTATCGTGTGAAACGACCGAAAGCACCTGCGAAGACAAGACGCAGCATTTCGCCAATACGGACAAATCATGCAAGATATTTGAGTCTTGAGGCATCGATAGCAAAAGGTCGTCTGAAAC
>CAUVJL010000098.1:0-10101 GCA_963552075.1 uncultured Neisseria sp. | reverse complement strand
AAACCGAACGCCGCCGCGAAAAACAGATGAAATTCAACGAAGAACACGGCATCGTACCGCAGCAGATTAAAAAACAGGTCAAAGACATCATCGACGGCGTGTACCACGAAGAAGACAGCAGCAAAGGTCGTCTGAAAAGCAAAAACAAGGTTAAAGTCGGCGAAATCCACAACGAAGAAGACGCGATTAAAGAAATCGCCAAACTGGAAAAGGCTATGCAGCAGGCGGCCCGGGATTTGCAGTTTGAAGAGGCTGCTGTTTTGAGGGATAGGATTCGGGGGATTAAGGAAAATTTGTTGTTTGGAGCGGAGTGAAGCTTTGCTTAGTTTTGTAATTTATTATCTAGGATAAAAAATGAATAAAATTAAATCAGTTAATGAATTTTTGGATAAGTTAAATAGTATTAATCAGAAGAGAAATGCTATTAGATATTTTCGTGGTCATCCAAATGAGAGCTACAAACTTACACCGAGTATCTATCGAGATACAGGTTTAATTAAAAATGAGCATAATATTATTCGTGATGCATTGACTTATTGTCCAAATGATTTTGGTTTAACAGATACAAATTTTGAAAAATTAGTTAAATTACAGCATTATGGTTATCCTACAAGACTGCTTGATTTAACTAGTAATGCTTTGGTAGCGCTTTATTTTGCAGTTAAACCCAAGGAAAATAACCAATATACAGATGAAAATAATAGAGAAAATGAAAATGATGGGGAGGTAATAATTTTTGATATACTAGAGGAAGAGGTAAAATATGAGGATAGTGATAAGGTATCAATCTTATCTGCTTTAGCATTTCATGATGGTAATCTTGAAAAGTTGAGTGAAATGATAGAATGCTGTAGGGAATATAAGAAATTATACATAGACGTTATTTTAAAAAGTAAACTACCAGAAAAAAATTGGCACGGCATAAAAGAAAATTTAGAAATTTTAAGAAATTTTCAAATTGCAGAAGTTACATATGGTGCGAAAATGACAAAAGATTTAGTTGAAAAACATTTGGCACCGATTGAAGAAAAAAGACTATTCAATGATTTTAATGAGATTCGTAGGTTATTGCATATTATTAGAGCAGATAAACCTTATTTTTTGCCAATTATTAATTATGAAGATCTTAAAAAAGTAATAGCAGTTAGAGCTAAACTAAATAATCCAAGGATAGAGCGCCAGCACGGAAGCTTTCTGATATTTGGTATTGGATCAAAGAAAACAGAACAAGCAGAATTGCCAGATACATGGTGGATATCAAAAAAGGATGATGAAAATAGATTAATTATTGACGCAAAATCAAAGGAAAAAATACTATCCGAGTTGAGTCATTTGGGTGTGTCTAAACAATCATTATTTCCTGAATTGGAAGCTCAGGCGGATCATATAAAAGGGAGATATCAAACCAACAAGCAATCGTAGCAAGCCATAGCTCGTATCTCCACCTACCGCGTGCGTGGCTGCGCCACACATTCTACCTGCGATGGCACAAACTTTAAAACCGAGGTGTAGCAAGCGTAGGTTGGATACTTGTATCCGACAAAACCTTTAACACTCCCGTCATTGCAATTCATTGCAGCAATGCCCAAAATGTCGGATTCGAGAAACCGACCTACGCCTGAGGTCGTTGCAATAATAAGTTGAGACCTTGCATTTTCAGCGCAGGAGTTTTGGAGAGGGGATGCGTTGAACCAACCGTAGCGTGGGCTCTGCCCACGGGTTGTTTTTGTAAAGCTGAGGTCGTCTGAAAGCCTGCGTACAGGTTTCAGACGACCTTTCGTATTTTCGTGGGCATAGCCCACGCTACAAATTGAAAATTGCTGGAAATATCGTTCTTTTCGATTGTGTTTCCATTGATGTAGGAAGCGTAGGTCGGATTCTTGTATCCGACAAAATCTTTAACGCTTCCGCCATTGCAATCCATTGCAGCAATGCCCAAAATGTCGGATTTGAGAATCCGACCTACGCCAAGCTTGTTAAGTGCAACCTATATGGATATGTGAAAACAATATCCATGTTGTTTGAACGCTGCTGCCTGATGATGCGGATTATTTCCGGTGTTCCAAAGGAGTAACTATAATGATTGATTATCTGAATATAAATCTAGATTCGAATTTCAGAAAGATTAAAATAAAAAAAGATAAGCCTATCGTGACTTTAATCAGTCAAAACTTCCTAAAAACAATAAATTGCAATAATTTATTTGAATCGATTAAACAATATCCTTTATTTTGGATAATTCTTATCGGAGAGAATTCTAGTCTTTTAGAAGATGAATTTGATAATCTTTTGGAGCAGGAAGCTATCAAAAATAACAATATGTTAAATGTGGTAACAACTAATTTTCAATTTAGTGATTTAACAATAACAGATATAGAAGATATTACTTATGATTTTTTATTTTTGCCCTGTCCGAATGGTAACTGCCAATATTTATCATTTTTAGACTTGAATCATACTGCTGACAGGAAAATTTTTGATTTCATTGAAACACAGCTTAATAATAAATATCATAGGATGCCTTCCTCATAATACGATCGCAGAAACTTTATTGCCTGCGGTACATTCTTTTTCACCGTCAAACCCGCCGACCCAAAATCGCGCCTGTTTCTCGGACATATCAGCTGATTTTGTGCGGCTTATATGGCTACAATTCATTTTTCAGACGACCTGAAAAGAAAGGAAGGTCGTCTGAAATCAACGTTTCAAACGACCTCAAAATCGTTATCTTCCATCACATAGAAAACTTTTTCATTCGTCAAATTTAGCATTCACTTCATGCGGATTGATACGGGCGTTTTCCTCCTGCCCTAAACCGACTAATTTACGCAACCGGGTCATATAGGTATTGACATCCAAACCGCGTCCGTATCGTTGCGCTTCCCAAATGGTTTCCGCCAGTGCATCCATCATGTCATGCTCGGCGCGTACCCAGTCGTTGTTATAACGTGCGCAAAGTTGCCGGTGAATCGCCCGTATGCCCGGTGGCTGATCGATGGCTGCCTGCTCTTGAAGGGAAAGATGCAGTGACATGTGTAAAAACGGGTTGCTCTCCCCATCTTCCGGCAGCCAGTTTTTATCTAAATAATCTTCAATGTTTTCAAGATAATGGGCATATTCGGGATGAGATTCGATGATACGGAGGGCTTTAAGCTGAAGTGCATCCAGTTGCAGCGGGGTCAGGCGATGTTTCCAAACGTGTGCGAAAAATCGGCGGACATCGTGGGTGTTGACATCGTACATGATAAGAATGGGAAATCTGTTGAACCGTCTGAGGGGATATTTTAGAGATTGAGCGAAACTTGAATTTTGGCAAATAATGGATTTATAGCGAGGCAGAACCTGATGACAAGTTTTGCCTCGCTATATTTCTATTACTACTAAAACCCTTATTGATCCACAAACGCGCGCTCAATCAGGTAGTCGCCGCGTACGCCGGTTTTCGGAGAGACGGTCAGACCGAAATCGTCCAAAACTTTGCAGGTGTCTTTCAGCATCGCAGGGCTGCCGCAGAGCATGGCGCGGTCGTCTTGCGGGTTGATTTTGGGCAGGCCGATGTCTTCAAACAGTTTGCCGCTTACCATCAGGTCGGTCAGGCGGCCGTGGTGTTCGTAGTCTTCGCGGGAAACGATGGGGTAGTAAATCAGTTTTTCTTTAACCAAGTCGCCGAGGTATTCGTGTTCGGGCAATTCTTTGGTGAAGCGGTCGTAGTACGCCAAATCTTTTTTGTAGCGCACGCCGTGCACGAGGATGATTTTTTCAAATTGCTCGTAAATTTC
Source organism: uncultured Neisseria sp. (assembly GCA_963552075.1). Classification (GTDB taxonomy): domain Bacteria; phylum Pseudomonadota; class Gammaproteobacteria; order Burkholderiales; family Neisseriaceae; genus Neisseria. Next base: position 6,322 of record CAUVJL010000098.1, on the reverse strand, counting down.
GGGGTCTTTGGTGATGCTCAAGAAAGGGGCGATACCAGTACCGGTACTCAACAGGTAAAGGTGTTTGCCGGGATTCAGGTCGCCGGCAACCAAGGTTCCGGTCGGTTTTTTGCTGATCAACACGTCGTCGCCGACTTTGAGGTGTTGCAGGCGGCTGGTCAGGGGGCCGTCTTGGACTTTAATGCTGAAAAATTCGAGGTGTTCTTCCCAGTTGGCGGAGGCGACGCTGTATGCGCGCATCAGCGGCTTGCCGTCCACCATCAATCCGACCATGACGAATTGGCCGTTTTCGAAGCGCAACGATTCGTCGCGGGTGCAGGTAAAGGTGAAATACGCATCCGTCCAGTGGTGTACGGACAATACTTTTTGGGTATTGAATGCTGCCATTTGAGTTTCCTGTCGGTAAATCCGTCTGATCGCGCGGGTCGGGCGGATGATGGTTTAAAAGGGTTTTCAGACGACCTCTCTCGCCTGTGAATAGATAATGCCGAATTAGAGCAAACGCGCAATTTTAAACGAAAATATTTATCATCACAACGCTTGCTGTCTAGCAGAGGTCGTCTGAAAACTTTTCAGACGACCTCTCGGACAACGCCTTACTGGTCTAAGGTTTCGCGGATGATTTCTTTGACGGCGGCTGCATTGTTCGGCGCGACTCGGACGCGCTGCGGCAATTTTTCCAAGCCTTCCAGCGCGGCGGGGCGCAGAATGGCGACATCGCCGACGGCTTCGTGTATGGTCGCATCGAATTTCGCTGCCAACGCAGTTTCCAAACAAACAACCGTCTCCCCCTCTTCGCGCACTTCGCGGGCGACTTTTACGCCGTCGGCAGTGTGCGGGTCGATGAGTTCTTTATCTTGCTCGTAAACCTGTTTGATGGTAGCGAGGCGGTCTGCGTGTGTGGATTTGCCGGAAGTAAAGCCGTATTTTCCGCCGACTTTATCCAAGGCAAACTGCAAATCAAAGCCCTTGCCCGCCGCGACTTCCGCCCACAGCGTATTGATTTCCTGAGGATCGCGATCCATCAGGTCGAACACGAAACGCTCGAAGTTGGATGCTTTGGAAATGTCCATAGACGGGCTGGAGGTAACATAAGTATGCTCGCTGTTGCGCGGGCGGTATGCGCCGGTTTTGAAAAACTCGTCCAACACATCATTTTCATTGGTCGCCACAATCAGACGGCGGATAGGCAAGCCCATCTGTTTGGCGATATGTCCCGCACACACGTTGCCGAAGTTGCCGCTTGGCACGCAGAAGCTGACCTGCTCGTCATTGCTTTGCGTCGCCTTGAAATAGCCCGCAAAGTAATAAACCACTTGCGCGACGATGCGTCCCCAGTTGATCGAATTGACCGTACCGATATGGTATTTTTCCTTGAACGCAGCATCGTTCTGTACCGCCTTCACAATATCCTGACAGTCGTCAAACATACCCTTCACGGCGATATTGTGGATATTCTCGTCTTGCAGGCTGTACATCTGCGCACGTTGGAACGCGCTCATTTTACCGTCGGGCGAGAGCATAAATACGTTCACGCCCTTTTTGCCGCGCAACGCATATTCCGCAGCCGAACCCGTATCGCCGCTGGTCGCGCCCAAGATATTGAGTTCCCTGCCTTTTTTGTTCAACACATATTCAAACGCGTTGCCCAAAAACTGCATCGCCATATCCTTAAACGCCAGCGTCGGGCCGTTGGACAAGGCTTGGATTTTGATACCGTCCGACAAAGTACGCACGGGCGTGATTTCCTTAGAGCCAAACACCGCTTCCGTATAAGTACGGTTCACAATATCGCGCAAATCGTCTGCCGGAATATCCGTAACAAACAGGCTCATCACCTCAAACGCCAGCTCCGGATAGCTCAAACCGCGCCACTTGTCCAAAGTCTCGCGGCTGACCTGCGGATAATGCTCCGGCAGCATCAAACCACCGTCGGGCGCCAGCCCCATCAACAAAACCTCGCTAAACGGTTTATGCGCCGTCTCGCCGCGCGTACTGATATATTTCATGATTTCTTCTCTATAAAAACAAAAAATTGCCGATCAAAATAAGAAACCCGCCTGCGAACCATTCCGCAAGCCGCCCTATCCCGACCTTAATCCACTATAAACTTTCAGACGACCCCGATACACAGAGGTCGTCTGAAAAACATTATCTATACAAACGCTTGAAACAAGCATTGACGGTTTTCACCGTTACCGACGCAATCGCCCGATCGCGCGAAGAAGGATTCAAAACATCCATCAACTCTTGCGCGGACACCTGATTCGGCGCTTCCTCGCTTGCGCAGCCGCAGATTTTGTCTTCCCACTCGCGCTGTTTGTCCGCGCTCATCGTCAGCGCGACCAAACGCCACTCATTGCGCTTGTTCAATTCCGAACGGCACTGATGATCGACCGCCATTTTCACCACGCTGCCACCGATACCCGTACCACTGCCCAAACCGCCGAACGCCGAGTCAGAATCATAAGCGCAACCGCCCAACAACGCCGCCACAGAAGCAACGGCAACAATCTTTTTCATATTCATAGCCATCCCTTGCCGCAAGGTCGTCTGAAACGCCCCGCAAAGTCTTTAAACAAACGCGTATTATACCGTAAGCGGTGTGAGATGGGGGATTGGGGAAAGTCGGGTATAATTTCGATATTTATTTAAAAATGGGGCATTTTTTGACATGAATCATTTTAAGAAGAGCAAACAAAAGCTGCTTAGGATATTACTGCTCCCTGAGCCAAATGAATCGGGTTTACGAGCATGGCTGACCACTGTCATTAGCCTATTAAGCAAATCAATTCCATCCCTAGCTGCACTTGGATTGATACTGGGAAGTATTTTGACTTATCGCTATTTAATTTTTATCGGGTATTCTAGTATTTTTCCAGAGACAATAGCTTCTGCATCCAGCTTAACGACTATCATATTTGTTTTTGCTTTGATTCTCTTAATCTTTGCTGTCCCATTTCTATCCCCATACACATTTATATTTATTTCCAAAGATTTTCAAGCACAAGGGATTAAAGTTAAGAACTTATTCCCATCTCTACTTGCTTCGACTTTAAGCTTTCCAATATTAGTAATATATTTACTTCTTTCTGATTATGAAAAGATAAACATACCACCAGAACCAATAATTGGATTATGCTTCTTATTTACAATAATTTCACCATATTTTATCTACATTATACAGGATAAAGTCAATCTTCTACCCCAAATAATATACCGTATTAATTATAATAAAATATTTACAGCCTTAATTTGCGATAAAAATAATACAGAATTAAGTTTTGATAAAATCACTACAACTATTCTTTATACATTATATTCAATATATTTATTAATTATATGGCTTATTGCTCTAGTTCCGTTAATATTTTTTTCATTATTTATCAATGTATTAAAAATTATAACATATTTCTATCATTTTTCAGATTATTACCAACATTAGCCTTATCATTCTTGATATACTGCTCAATTTTTATCTATTCAATATTCTTAATAGCTTTTGCATCAAACTGGCTTCTAGATAGTTATATTAAATATATTTTTCTATCTTTTTTATATTTTTTTATATTCCTTAATGTTCGTGCAGTAGCTGATGAGGCATATTCAAAAAATAACAAGAATAAAAATAGTTATATTCTTCCAATTATGCTAGCAATAAGCTCATTCTTTTTAATGTCAGTTTTTTCAAATAATTTTTCAACACATATGCTTCATCCTGTTCGATTTGTGGAAATTCCTAAAAACTCTTCATGGTATTTATTACATAATAATTTTCAACAAAACAATGGCTTCCAAGAAATCAGTGGCATTAACAAAAATGACTTGGCTAAATTAAAACAAAAATTCAAATGTCCCATACTTTCAGAAAATGAAAAATTAAAAAAAGATATTAATTGTTCTTCTAAACCCGAACAGCGCAACAACGCCTTATACGGCTATATGGCTTGGAACTTAGGTGACACCAAAGTTTTCTGCCCGCCAACTGCTGAAAACAACAAAGGAAAAGAGGAAGCCGCAAAATTAGCTGAGGAATGTATCGTCATCAGCGGGAAATCCCTACAAATTTTGAATGAAAACTATATTGATATTATGCCCAAAGAGCGTTAATCCTCCTTTCAGACGACCTGCTATAATCCACGTCGTCTGAAAACCCTCTTTCACGGAAACCGCCATGTCCGACCTTTTCACCCGCCAACCTGATGCGCCGCTTGCCGAACGCCTGCGCCCGCATACGCTTGATGATGTTATCGGGCAGCAGCATTTAATCGGCGAAGGCAAGCCGCTGCGCGTGGCGGTGGAAGGCGGGAAGCCGCATTCTATGTTGCTGTGGGGGCCGCCGGGCGTGGGCAAGACGACGTTGGCGCGGATTTTGGCGCAGAGTTTCAATGCCCAGTTTCTGCCTGTTTCCGCTGTATTCTCCGGCGTGAAAGACATACGCGAGGCGATCGACAAGGCCGAAATCGCCTTGCAGCAGGGACGCGCGACGATTTTGTTTGTCGATGAAGTCCACCGTTTCAACAAGGCGCAGCAGGACGCGTTTTTGCCCCATGTCGAAAGCGGTTTGCTGACCTTTATCGGCGCGACGACGGAAAACCCGTCGTTTGAAGTCAATCCCGCGCTGTTGAGCCGCGCGCAGGTGTATGTTTTGCAATCCTTGTCTTCAGACGACCTCAAAAAGCTGATTGCCAAAGTATTGGCCTTGCCCGAATACCGGGATTTCACGATTGAAGCCGATGCGCAGGAGCTGCTCGTCAATACCGCCGACGGCGATGCGCGCAGATTGTTGAATTTATTGGAACAACTTTTACGCGCCGCCGACACGCGCCGTCTGAAAAACTTAACCGCTGAATTTCTCGCCGACAGCTTGGGTGCGCAAATCCGCCGTTTCGACAAAGGCGGTGAAAGTTTCTACAACCAAATCTCCGCCCTGCACAAATCCGTGCGCGGTTCGCATCCGAATGCCGCGCTGTATTGGTTTTGCCGTATGCTCGACGGCGGCACCGACCCGCGCTACCTCGCCCGCCGCATTGTGCGCATGGCGTGGGAGGACATCGGGCTTGCCGACCCGCGCGCCTTCCAAATCGCCAACGATGCCGCCGCCACCTTCGAACGCTTAGGCTCGCCCGAAGGCGAACTCGCGCTGGCGCAAGCCGTGCTGTACCTTGCCGCCGCCGCCAAATCCAACGCGGGCTACAAGGCATACAACCAAATGCGCCGCTTCGTCAAAGAAAATGCCAGCGACGAAGTACCCGTCCACCTGCGTAACGCCCCGACCAAATTGATGAAGGAATTGGGCTACGGACGCGAATACCGCTACGCCCACGACGAACCGAACGCCTACGCCGCCGGCGAAAGCTACATGCCCGACGGCTTGGACGAACCCGATTTCTACCAACCCGTCCCGCGCGGCCTGGAAATTAAAATCGGCGAGAAGCTGGAATGGTTGAAATCGCTGGATGAAGAAGCGTTGAATAAGCAGAAGTAAATGGTGTCTTCAGACGACCTGTTTCACAACGACGGTCAAATGCTTGTATCGTCAAGCTAATTTGGCTACAATCCGATTTTCCTTTTTCTTGCTGAATAATCGAACACAGAAAAAATCGCGGCTGCTGAACCCGATTTCCGAAACGAAGTTAGAAAGCAGATAATGGACAATTTAGACCACAGTCGCAGCCGTGCATGGCGGCGGCATCAAGCAAAACGACCCAGCCATCGCGTACACGGCAGGAACCCTTTTGAGGGCAAGCCCGAGAAAAAGTGGGATTTGATGTATTTCCGCAGGAATAAAGTCAAACGCGCGCAAAAACTGGGCTTTGTTTACCCCTTCAGGCAGCATGAATTTGAAGCCGAATGGTTTGATTAACTTAAAAACACATTTCGACTCAATCGAGATGATTTTCACAAGGCGGATATTTTTCCGCCTTTTTTAATTTCTATGAACGCACTTTTTATTTGCAGCCGCAACCAATGGCGCAGCCCCACCGCTGAAGCGGTATTCCGACGCTATCCGAACGTACAGACCCGTTCCGCAGGCACAAGCCCTAACGCACGGCACACGGTTTCCATCAACGACATCGCATGGGCGGATAAGGTTTTTGTGATGGAACAAAAACATAAAAACCGCCTGTCGGCGCAGTTTTCCCGCGCTTTGCAACATAAGGAAATCATTGTTTTGGATATTCCTGACGATTACCGCTATATGGACGAAGAATTGATTGAGATATTGAAAGAAAGTATCGAGCCGTATTTGTCTGACAGCTAGTCTATATAGTGGATTAAATTTAAATCAGGACAAGGCGACGAAGCCGCAGACAGTACA
>CAUVJL010000097.1:0-10113 GCA_963552075.1 uncultured Neisseria sp. | reverse complement strand
ATGGTTAGACCTTCAAAGTTGAGTATTGTACTATTTTATTTTTAATTGACTATATTTCAAAAATTAGCAGGTTCAAAATATTCAGGAAAGCTAGATAAAGAAATTGCTCTTGAACGCAATATTAAAAAGATTACTTATGGTTCTAAACACGAGATTATCTGGCAGGAGTAAATCGGTTTAATTCGGTATCTCTATTTCATTTCGATAATACTGTTTACGGTTTAAACACAACGAAAAAGGTCGTCTGAAATTAAAGTTTCAGACGACCTTTGTGCTTGGAGGGTATCGACAATAAAAGCGCGGTCAAATTTCAAAGCATTTTTGTAAATGGCTTTCAAAGTCTGACGGATTGCTTTCATCCAATCAAAGATACTGTTGCTAATCTCTTTTCAAACCTCGGCGGTTTGTATCAAGCAATATTGTTGGGTTGTTTATGTAACTCAGAACGGAATATCGTCGTCGATGTCTTCGACAGGGGCTGCCGGTGCGGCGGGAGCTTGGCGGCGGGGGGCGGCAGGGGGTTCTTGGTTTTGCGGGGCGGCTTGGTATTGTTGCTGCGGCGCTTGTTGTTGGTAGCCGCCTTGGCTGTAACCGCCGTCGTCGTAAGGCGCGCCGCCGCTGTTGTCGTTGCGGCCGCCGAGCATTTTCATTTCGTTGGCGATAATGTCGTATGCGGTACGTTCGATGCCGTCTTTGCCTTGGTATTTACGGCTTTGGATGCGGCCTTCCAGATAAACTTGGCTGCCTTTTTTCAGGTATTGTCCGGCGATTTCGGCGAGGCGGCGGTACATGGTGATGTTGTGCCACTCGGTGCGTTCTACGCGCTGGCCGTTGCGGTCGTTCCATGTTTCGCTGGTGGCGACGCTGAAATTGCAGACGGCTTCGCCGTTGGGCATATAGCGGACTTCGGGGTCGCGACCGAGACGGCCGATAAGGATGACTTTGTTTAATGACATTTTTTAAACTCCTGTGATGATGTTTTCGGCGGCCTCTTGGTCAAATCCTTTTTGCAACGCCTTGATGTAAATGGTTTGTTTGTCTGCGCTGAAGGTAATGCTTTCAACGCCTTCGACTTGGGATAATGCTTGGTAGAGCGAATCGTGTTTTTCCTGCCATGCGGGGCTGACGGGATAGCTGAGGTTTTTGACGGGTTTGGGCGCGGGCGCGAGTACGGCGATGACCAGCCATAGCAACATCAACACGCTGCAAAAGGTGAAAACACCTGCAAAGCCGTATTGTTGAAACAGCCATCCGCCGCTTGCGCCGCCCACAAACAGCCCGACGGACTGCATGGTATTGTAAACGCCCATTGCCGTGCCTTTCAAATCGGCCGGTGCAATCTTAGACACCATGGACGGCAGGCTGGCTTCCAATACGTTGAAGCCGATAAAGTAAACAATCAGATAGGCGGTAATCAGCCAAATCGAGTGCATGCCGAACAATAAGCCGATTTGCGCCGCGGCAATGCAGGCGATGCCGAGGATGAAGACTTGCTTGAGCTTGTTGCGGGTTTCGCCGATGATGATGAGGGGGATCATAATCACCAGCCCTGCGATGGTCGAGGGCAGATAGACTTTCCAATGCTGGATTTTTTCCAAACCGAGCTGCGTCATGGCAAAAGGCAGGGCGGTGAACAACGCCATTTGTGCGGCGTGCAGCGCGAAAATGCCGAAATCCAAGTTGAGAAGCTGGCGGTCTCGGAGGACTTCGCCCATGCGAGAGGGCTGCGCCTGTGTGTCTTCGTGCAGCTTTGATACTTCGGGATCAGGAGTCATCCAAACGACAACGCCTATGCTGATGACGGTCAGGATGCCGGTCAGCATAAACAATCCGGGTACGCCGATAATATCGGCAATCATCGGGGCAACCACCAGGCTGACGGAAAAGGTCAAACCTATGCTTAAGCCTATCATCGCCATTGCGCGGGTACGCACACCGTCCCGGGTCAAGTCGGCAAGCAGCGCGGTTACTGCGGCGCTGACTGCGCCCGCCCCTTGAATGGCGCGCGCGGCAACCAGCATGGGCAATGAGTTGGCGGCAGCGGCAAGAAAACTACCGGCGGCAAAGACAATCAGTCCGACATAAATGGTTTTTTTGCGTCCGAACTTATCGGAAGCGATGCCCAAAGGCAGTTGCAGCAAAGCCTGTGTCAGTCCGTAGATGCCCATTGCCAGACCAACCAAGGTTTTGTTGTTTTCCGCGCCGGGCAATGAGGCGGCATATAAGGACAAAACGGGGAGAACCAAAAACATCCCCAACATACGCAGTGCGTAAACGCCGGAGAGGGTGGTGCTGGCACGCCATTCGTGCGGGAACATTTGGATGCGGGTGTCTTTTGCCATAAACGGTTTTTCAGACGACCCGGTAGGATTTTGAGGTCGTCTGAAATTTTAAAATTATCAGATGTGCGGATTATACAGGATTCAAAAGGGTTTGCATTTGCACAGACCGCAGCCGTCTATAACACGCGGTTCAACCCCACTGCCAACGGTTGCGCCACGCGCCCAAGACGGCGTTGGGGTATTTGTTGCTGCCCAAGCTGCCGTTGAAGCGCGCCAAAGCGCGGACGATGTTGCCTTTTTCGATATTGTTGTAGTGGCGCAGGATGGTGCAGCCGTAGCGCAGGTTGGTGCGGATGTCGAACAGGTTGTGCGAAGGTTTGCCGATATAGTTTTTCCAAAACGGCATGACCTGCATCAGCCCGCGCGCGCCCACGCCGCTGATGGCGTATTGGCGGAACGCGCTTTCGACTTCGATCAACCCTAAAATCACTTGGGTATTCAGCCCCGCGCGGCTGCTTTCGTATTGGATGTTGACCAGCAGGCGGCGGCGTTCGGCGGCATCGGGAACGTAGCGGGCAAGGCGGGAGGACATTGCCGCCAGCCAGCGTTCGCCTTCGTTTGGATCGGCGAACACGAGGCGCGGCGGATTGACATTGTTGATGGAGCTGCGCATCACTGAAGCGACATCGTCGGCAAGCGTTTCTTCGCGTTGCGCGCCGGCGAGTGCGGCAGCAGGGCTGAGCAGCAATGCGCCGCCAGCCAGTAAAAAGCGGCGGCGGGACGGGGATTCGGGCGTGAGGATCAGGTTTTCCGTTTTCATGTGTACTGTCATTCGTTTTAGTCGGTTTAAAGGTTGTCTGAAAACCCTATTTTTTGTTTTCAGACGACCTTTTGACGTTTGCAAAACGGGTATTATAAGAATATCTCCGTGCGGAATCAAAGGTGGCGTACATCATTGATGAGCAGATTGACTTGAAACAGACAATGCGTGATACATCAATACGGTGCAATATTGCGGCGGTTTAAAGTTGATCTGCGATATTGTCAATCAACGGCGGGACAGAGTAACATTAGAGCTTCGTTTATCCACCGGTATCCCTTCATGACCACTACGCCCACCAACGTCCTGGCATCCGTCGATTTAGGTTCCAACAGCTTCCGCCTCCAAGTTTGCGAAAATAACAACGGACAACTGAAAGTCATCGATTCCTTCAAACAAATGGTGCGTTTTGCCGCCGGTTTGGACGAACATAAAAACCTCGACGAAGCATCCCAAGAGCGTGCCTTGGACTGTTTGGCAAAATTCGGCGAACGGCTGCGCGGGTTCAAGCCCGAACAAGTGCGCGTTGTGGCGACCAATACCTTCCGCGTAGCAAAAAATATCGCCCAATTCCTACCGAAAGCCGAAGCCGCACTGGGCTTCCCCATCGAAATCATCGCAGGCCGTGAAGAAGCCCGCCTCATTTACACCGGCGTCGTCCACACCCTGCCGCCCAACGGCGATAAGATGCTCGTCATCGACATCGGCGGCGGCTCGACCGAATTCGTCATCGGCTCCGACCTCCAGCCGCTCGCTACCGAAAGCCTGCCCTTAGGCTGCGTCACTTACAGCCTGCGTTTCTTCCAAAACAAAATCACCGCCAAAGACTTCCAAGCCGCCATCTCCGCCGCCCGCAACGAAATCCAGCGCATCAGCAAACTCATGAAGCGTACAGGTTGGGATTTCGCCATCGGCACCTCCGGCTCCGCCAAATCCATCCGCGACCTCATCGCCGCCGAGCTGCCCCAAGAAGCCGACATCACCTACAAAGGCATGCGCTACCTCGCCGACCGTATTATTGAAGCCGGTTCCGTCAAAAAAGCCAAATTCGAAAGCCTCAAGCCCGAACGCGTGGAAGTGTTCGCTGGCGGATTGGCTGTCATGATGGCAGCGTTTGAAGAACTCGAACTCACCAAAATGACCGTTACCGAAGCCGCCTTGCGCGACGGCGTGTTCTACGACCTGATTGGACGCGGTTTGAACGAAGACATGCGCGATCAGACGACCGCCGAGTTCCAAAACCGCTACCACGTCAGCCTCAACCAAGCCAAACGCGTCGCCGAAACCGCACAAGCCTTTATGGATAGCCTGTGCCACGCCAAAAACGTAACCGTCCAAGACCTTGCCCAATGGAAACAATACCTCGGCTGGGCAGGCAGGCTGCACGAAATCGGACTCGACATCGCCCACACCGGCTACCACAAACACTCCGCCTACATCCTCGAAAACGCCGATATGCCCGGCTTCTCCCGCAAAGAGCAAACCATACTCGCGCAACTGGTCATCGGACACCGCGGCGACATGAAAAAAATGGCGGACATCGTCGGCAGTAGCGAAATGCTTTGGTACGCCGTCCTCTCCCTGCGCCTCGCCGCACTTTTCTGCCGCGCCCGCCTGCCTTTGGATCTGCCGCCGCAAACCCAACTGCGCGCCGACGAAACCGGCAAAGGCTTCATCCTGCGCATCAGCCAAAACTGGCTCGAACAACACCCTCTAATCGCCGCCGCACTCGACTACGAAAGCGCGCAATGGCAAAAGATCGATATGCCTTTTAATGTGCAACCCCAATAGGGTCAAAATGGCAAAAAGGTCGTCTGAAAATTGGATTCAGACGACCTTTTTACCTTTTTGTATATGAACCGTTTGTATCCGCAGGGTAGATATTTTTACCCAAATATGATTTGCCGATCATTCAATACAAAATATGTTTCTTTAAATAGCCTGATTCAATCATTGGGAAAACATCAGACAGAGGGGAAGGTACTATAATATCTGCGTGATAAATTATTACTTCTTCATTTTTGTTTAATTCATTCTTATATTTTCTGTACAGATTTTTATCATTATCGAAAAACCAAATTAAAGCATATATCTTCCCATGAATATTTTCTGATGCATGATATAACTTTTTAAATTTATCCCTATTTCCTTCTTTATTCAGTCTTTCAAAGCTATTGCTTTGCTTGGATTTCGACCCTTCCTCTCCAATTAATTTACTTTCCAATGCTTTGGCATGGGCCAATCTTGAAACATCACTATCATTTTTATCTGAACGAAAATTCATATTTCCTCCGGCTATTGCCGTAGTTAAGAAAAATAAACCTAACAGAGCTATGAGCATTTTCTGCCATTTCGTTTTGTCGGTTTTAAAAATGAGGATTCCCATAATAATGCTCCTTTCTGAGAGGTCGTCTGAAAAATCATTTTCAGACGACCTGAACTTTATTGCGGCAAGACAAGATTGTCTAACGTCAGTCCCGCATCGTGCAAGCTTTGTACGTATTGCTCAAACACGGTTTGATAATCGTCCGGTATTTGCGGACAGGTATAGGAAAATTCATCTGTTTTACGTTGGTAGTCCCAGTCTTGGCGGAGGTTTTTGATATAAGGGTGACGTGTATCGTAATGGCGGAAAATATCACGCAGATTGCTCGAAAACAGGCGGCGTATGTTTCCCAGCGGGATGCGGTCGCGACGGCATTCGGCGGTAAGTATGTCTAATATTTGGGCAATCAGATTGGCGTCGCCTTGAATGTGTCGAACGAGATAACTCAAGTCATACAAATCCTTAAAGCGCGGACGGACGAGCGTTTGATGCAGTTTCCATGCAATTTGTGGGACGAGCGGTACGGAATAGGGCAGCGTAAATTGGTCCATCGCCGTATTGAATACGGTGTAGTAGTCGGGTTCGAAGGGCAAATCCAGATTAAACGATACATCAACGCTTAATTCTACAAGCTGACCGTTGATGGTGCAGGTCAAATCGGTATTGGTGGTGGGAAAATCGTCCGACATGGCGTAATCCACATTGCGCCAAAAGGGATTTTGGGAGAATGGTGTGAACGTCACGCCATCATAGGCATAAGTGGTGGTTACGGCTTGCGCCCATTTATTCAGACTGTTTTCGGCAGAACGGTAGTCTTCTTTATACGGCAACATCACATAATCCAAATCGGCAGGCAGGCGCATTTGCAGATTGGGAAAATATTGGCGCGTGATGTGGCTGCCTTTGAGCATGAAGGGAAAATCCAAGCTGGCGGCGCGGCGGATAAATGCTTCTTGGGCGATAAGCTCCAGCAGCTGGGTTTCGGAAAGGTCGGGATACTGAAGGGCGTAGAGTTCAATGGGATTCATGATGCGTTTTGAGCAAGGTTATATAGTGGATTAACTTTAAACCAGTACGGCGTTGCCTCGCCTTGCCGTACTATCTGTACTGTCTGCGGCTTCGTCGCCTTGTCCTGATTTAAATTTAATCCACTATAAAACAGGGACATGGCTTGAGCACACTGTTCGTCGGAGAGCGAGGGATTCAGACGACCTGAAGGATTCCTCTCAATGCGTCCATCCTTTATCCAAATCCAAATTGCCATCATACACACAATATTCAAATTGCTGTTTGATAAGGGATACTGAATCGGGCAGGTCGTCCAACAACTTTTGTACACGCTCAACAAACTCAGTGTAATCACCCGAATGGCGCACGGTAATAAACCGTTGGTCAGGCGTATGGCGTAAAGTGTTGCGCGACAGATGGGCATGGCAGCGAGAGCAGTAGGCGCGCAGGGTAGGCAATTCTTCAGCATTATGGCGCACCTTGCCGTGCCATTCGAAATAACAGGGTTTTTCGTTTGGATAGGTCGTCTGAAAACGGACGGCGCAGTCGGCAGGAATTTCAATTTTTTCACGAACGATGGTAAAGCCTTGCGCGGCGAACCGGTTGGCAAGCATCTGTAGATGCTGCCGCACAACATGATAATCGTCCGACTGTATTACGGCGGAAAACATCGGTTGCTGAGGATGCTCGCCCTCGGGCAGTTCGATTAGCACGGCTTTGCCTCCCAGATCGGCACATGTCGTCTGAAAACGGTGAAGGATAGAGGAAGGTTGCGGCGTGGCAGTAAGGTGGAGTTCGTAATACATGGTTTCAGACGACCTTAATGTTCTAGATTGTTTCGTTTATTTGTTTCGGTAGGCCGGATTGCAGGAAATTGGACATTTCGCGATAAAACGCCATAACGGTTTGCATGTTTTGCCGGTCCGGTTCGCTTGTTTGAGGTCGAATGTTTATTTCATCTATCAATTCGCGCAGCGGGCGGCGTTTGGTGGGATTGGCTTCGTCCAGCATAAAGTACAGAATCCCCCCGTCTTGTATCAACCTTCGGCGGGCATCCATTATATGACTGTTAAAAAATAAATTTTGAATCAGATTGGTGCGTTGTTCATCATTTTGTGGAGGTTTAGCGGTCTCAGGAAGCAACACGGTTTTGTTGCATACGCAGGACTGAGACCGATTAAGTGCAAAAACGGGCAGGTAAAACATCATTAACATTGCCTTCAGAATATCGCAGAAATGCTCTTCAGCTTCGTCATCGCCCTGCTGCAGACAAGCGGGGAGTTGGCAGGTTTGAAGGGTAAAGTCACATTCGCTGCGGCCTGTAGGCAAACCCAGTCCCAGATCCAAATAAAAATGACCGTCCAGTTCGATAAAATGCCATGGAGCACGGTTGGTGCGTACGCGCGGCAGATGCAGATAGGGATTGCGGCAAATCCTTAGGTACAGGCGGATCAGATGGGCAACATTACCGCAATAAGCAGGGTTGAGTTGACGTACGCGGTTAATGCGGACGATCTTTTCTTTTGGACGGAGGAAGCAGGGCGGTTGTTTGGTTTTCATTAGAATGGTTGGGTGGTTTTTGTCGTAGCCAGGTGTGTTTAAATTAGTTTGGCGTAAGGGGTGTGCAGAACGCACGCCCACGGTTTTTGCTGTTTAGACGACTTCTTCTATGTCAGCCACCTTAATCCTTCTGGTTAAGGAGGTTTCTACGTTACAACAAACCGTATGCAAGCAGAAACATGGGTAGCAAAGAAGAACGTTCCTATAACACAATTTGATATACCTAATTCTGAATTGGATAAGTTAGATATTAAAAAATTCTCATCTGCTGATTTGGAATGGGGAGATTTTGTAACAAAAGGTCGAAAGGGCACTTTAAACCATAACCATGATTCGGTAAGTGGTCCAATGTTGGCAAATCCAAGTGATGCTAAAAGAGGAAAAGTACATAAAGCTATAGGTTTGTAGTTTGTTATTTTACAGAAAAAAGCATTCAATTTATTTAATCGGTTTAAAAAAGTTAATCAAACTGGTAAAAATTGCTCTTAATCTGCCATAAGGAAAAAAATGTTTGATGATTCTAAAGACAATATGATATTCACTGATAATGAAACTGGTGATAGAGTTATTTTTCATAGAAAAACTTGGTTGTATATAATATTTGGGATACTAACCCATTATTTAAGATATACCGATGATTATGCGGAAAAGATAATAAATGAATCTTTTTTATGTTCTAAGGAAGAGTTAAATTTTCATTCGGTTGGTATGCTATGTCATGATGAAGAGTATCATTGGGCAATGTTGTTGGTACACGGGGACAATTATTGGAATCATGGTTTTAATATTGAGCTTCCAGATGATTACTATGATTGGATGGATAGTTATATAAAAAATAATAATTTAAAGCCAAAAATATGTGATTAATTGGGGCAATTAGTAAGATTGGCCCAAGACCTAACAAAAGGATGAGCAGGCAATATAAAAACGACCTATGGTTGATTAGGAGATATTTATGATTAAAGTTATAGACTTAAGAAGTGAATATAGTACAAATCCAATATTTGTGAATTTCAATAGACAAGCTTATGCTATTCCGACGTTATATGTTAAATCGCTTCCTAAATTTGACTCTAAAAAAATCAATACCTGTTTGATTATTTTGCATCCGCATAACAATTTCCCAGAAAAACCAAATATACAAGGGTTTGCAGATTTCTATCAGTATTTTAATTTTGATAAGTATTTTGCGTCTTCTGATACTGAGAAAAAAATGATGCAATTACAAGCAGTCCATCAAGGAATGTTGGGTATTGCAGTTGAGCAGGGCTGGAATACGGAACCGTTTGAAATAGCATATCAAGCCTGTTTGGACGCTGATCTTGTCTTAAATACTCAAATTAAAAAACGTAAAATGAGTCCGAATAGAAAACAATATTTGTCCATATTTGCGCATTGTGATCTCTATCATTTTAAAATTACTTGGACAGTATCTGATAAAAAAGGAACAATCCTTCAAAGGGGACCTTTATTTTCAGAAGACCCTTCTTTCTTGGCAATAGGCTATCGATTGAATTTCCATTGGATAGATGACGAACATTTTATTGTCGAGTCCAATTACAAAGGACTGATTTCAGATACTTGGGAAGTTGATATTTTGAATGGGATTGTCCTAGTAACTAGCAAATTGTAGCCTGCATAAACCAATAATTACAACAAAGGCCTAAATGATGATTAAAGAAATTAGCTTACCTCTCGAAGATTACACAAAATATAAAAACATTAGCAAAGGAATGTTTGCTATATCAGAACTATATCTGGTATCTCTACCAAAATTTGATTCAAAAAAAGTTTTTAAATGTAATATTTTTTTGTGTGAGGACCGACAATTTCCAACCAAAGCGAAAATACTAGGTTTTGCTATATCGTACCAATTTTTTGATTTTAAAAAATATCTTTCTTTAAATGAGGAAGATAGAAAGCTCATGGTATTACAAGTTATTCATCAGGGAATGCTGGATATTGCTGCTGATTACAATTGGGATACAAAACCGTTGGAAGAAGCTTACCAAAGTTGCTTGACTTCCGATCTAACTTTTAAAAGACAAATCAAAAAGCGCAAGCTAAGTCCGAACAGAAAACAATATCTGTCTTTATGGGCATATTGCGATCAACAC
>CAUVJL010000096.1:0-10331 GCA_963552075.1 uncultured Neisseria sp. | reverse complement strand
TACTGTCTGCGGCTTCGTCGCCTTGTCCTGATTTAAATTTAATCCACTATATTTTCCAACTGTTTAATTGGATTGGGTTTCGTTGCGGCTAACTGTTTCCTTCATATTAAACGCGCTAACGTAGTTTGAGGGATGTGTTTGATTACAGGGATCTTCGGAAATACCGGCCGATTTGGTGAGTACTGCAATTTACGCGCCATTTATCGCTGTTTTGCCAATAATAATCTACGATGATGCCTTGATCGTCAGTGTAGAAAATGCGGTCTTGGTCTTGTCCGTAGCAGACGTTGCTATAGTAGTTGGTAATGATGGGCCCATTTTGGCTGCTGCCTTCGTATTCACGTCCAGCGTAGGAATAGTAGGTATAGCGCCAGAGGTAGGCATAGCGGTCGTTTTCCGATTTGACTCCACCTTCTGTGGGTTTGACGCCATAGGATTTGATAACGGCATCGATAGGTTTGCCGACGAAACGTTTCATACGTTTGTCCAAGCTGGAGCAGCCGACAGTGAGGCAAACGAGACCGGCAAGGAGGGCTGTGCGGCCTATGGAGATTTTGGAGGGCATAATGCGTTTTCCTGTAATTAAAATGAGGGGCGGAATGATAAGAAAGGAATAGGCAATTTGGCAAGAGGCTACCCGAAAAACATAAAACGTTTTTCAGGTAGCCTCTTGGTTGATACACACTTTACCTTCCTTTAATCATGCGGTGGGATTTCAATGAAGGGGTTGTATGTATTGAGGAAAGGGGATGCAGGATGTTTTCAAAACAGGGAAGGGGTCGTCTGAAAACTGTTGTCCCCATTCTGTTGTAAAAAATTCTTTTTGCATAGACATTTCATCCCTAATTTGCTTCACTTGTCCGAACTCAATATAAATTCCGTCCTATATCCGCTATAATCGCAAATCGATTATCCAATGTATAAGACAGGAAAATTCATGTCCCAAAGCCGTTTCAACCAAACCGGCCCCAAAATCGGTCTGAGCGTGCGCCTTGCGGAAACGCAGGCGGAAATTGAAGCAGCACAACGCTTGCGTTATCAGGTATTTGCCCAAGAATTGGGTGCAGAAATCGAAAGCGACGACGGTCGCGATGTCGATCCTTACGACGAACATTGCCACCACCTTTTGGCTTTTGACGACGCAACCGGAGAAGTCATCGGCTGCTACCGCCTGATTACCGAAGAAACCGCCAAAAAAGTCGGCGGCTGGTATAGCGAACACGAATTTGACTTGTCCCCTTTGAAAGACATCTTGCCGCAAACCGTCGAACTCGGCCGCGCCTGCACCCATCCCGACTACCGCAACGGCGGTTTGGTCATGCTTTTGTGGTCGGGTTTGGTCAAATTCATGAAAGACGAAAACCTGCGCTTCATGATAGGCTGCGGCAGCATCGATATGCACGACGGCGGCAGTGATGCGGCGGGTCTGTATCATGCCCTGAAATCCAAATACCTCGCGCCTGAAAAATGGTGCGTCAAGCCGCTCAATCCGCTCAAGTGGGACGAAATTACCCCGTCGGACAAACCGGACGTCCCGCCGCTGATTAAAGGCTACCTCAATGCGGGCGCATGGTTCTGCGGCGAGCCTTGCGTCGATGAAGCGTTCAACTGTGCCGACGTGCTCATCATGATGGACATCACCCGCCTGGCAGACCGTTACCTCCAACGTTTCGCCCCTAAACCATAAAACTAAAAGGTCGTCTGAAAACCTTTTCAGACGACCTCAACTATTGTGAAATCAGCAAATAACCGATTTTTAGCGGTTTCACCCTATACCAAGATTGCACACACCACAACCTTATGATTGCCAAACTACGTTTTACCTTTCGCCTGCTCTGCATCGGTATCTGCCTGCTTTACGGTATGGCGGAAATGTTCTTCCTGTTTCCCTTTTACAGCAAACGGCGCAAACTGCGCGCCATCCAAATCTGGTCGCTGCGCGTCCTCGTTTCATGCGGCATGAAGCTGGAAACCTTCGGCACGCTGCCTCAGGAAGGGCAGGCGCAGTTGTTAATCAGCAACCATATCTCTTGGTTGGACATCATGGCGGTCAACGGCGCTTTTCCGGGTCGGTTTGTGGCGAAAGACGATGTCGCCAAATGGCCGGTAGTCGGCTATCTCGCCACGCAGGCGCAGACCGTTTACGTTTCACGCAATAAAGGCACCAAAGGCAATACCGCTAAAATCGCCACGGTAACCGAAGCCCTCAAAAACGGCGATACCGTAACCATTTTCCCGGAAGGGACGAGTACGGAAGGTTATGAAATCCTCCCGTTCAAGCCCAGCTTTTTCCAAACCGCCTACGATGCAGGCGTTCCCATTATCCCCATGCTCTGCCGCTACCCCAATCCCGACGGCACCAGTCCGAACCTTCAGGCGGCTTATGTGGGCGATACCAGCCTGTGGCAATCCATCTGCATGATCATCAGCCAACCTTCCAGCAAGGTGGAGCTGCATTTTCTGGAGCCGGTTCCCGCCAAAGAAGACCGCTACGAAACGGCGCTGGAAATACACGGCATTTTGAGCCGAGAATTAAAAAAATTGGGCTGACAGGTCCAAACAAACGAAAAGAACTTCAAACCGCTATCCGAACCGTTTCATCAAACCAAACAATAGGAGAAGCCAAATGGAAGAAACATTCGTCCAAACGCTGACCATCGCCGGCTCGGATTCCGGCGGCGGGGCGGGGATACAGGCGGATTTGAAGACGTTTCAGATGCGCGGCGTGTTCGGCACCAGCGTGTTGACTGCCGTGACCGCGCAAAATACGCTCGGCGTATCGGTGGTGCATCTGGTTCCGACCGACATCATTACCGCGCAAATCGAAGCCGTCCGCGCCGATTTTGAAATCCGCGCCTATAAAATCGGGATGCTGGGTACGGCTCAAGTGATTGAATGTGTTGCCGAAAATCTGAAAAAATGCCGTTTCGGCAAGCGCGTCCTCGATCCGGTGATGATTGCCAAAGGCGGCGCGCCGCTGTTGCAGGATTCCGCCGTCGAAGCGATGAAACGTCTGCTGTTGCCCGACACGGACATTCTGACGCCGAACCTGCCTGAAGCGGAAGCCTTGACGGGCGTTCGCATTGAAAACCGCCAAGATGCGGAACGCGCCGCTAAAATCCTGCAAGATTGCGGCGTGAAAAACGTGGTGATTAAAGGCGGGCATTTGGGCGACAGTCGCAGCGAATACTGCACCGACTGGCTGTTTACGCCGGATGACGTGTTTGAATTTGCCGACCGCCGCTTCCCGACGGCACATACGCACGGTACAGGCTGCACGTTCTCCGCCTGTATCGCCGCCGAGCTGGCAAAAGGTTTCGAAACACTCGAAGCCGTGCAAACCGCCAAAAAATACATTACCGAAGCGATTCGCAACCCTTTGAACATCGGCGCGGGACACGGTCCGGTCAATCATTGGGCTTATCGGGATTGAATAAGGTCGTCTGAAACGGAAATTTCAGACGACCTCTTGCTATATTTATCAGTCAAATTTGTTTACAATATTGGGCAAACCAACTTCAACTTCGCGGAAGAGACATCATGCAAGTTACATCAAAATGGATAGACGGAATGTGCTTTGTCGGCACGACCGAAAACGGACACAGCGTCGTCATGGAAGGCGCGGCGGCGGAAGGGCAGGCGAAACGCGGCCCCAGCCCGATGGAAATGCTGCTTTTGGGCGTGGCGGGCTGTTCCAGCATCGATGTTGTAATGATTGCCGAGAAACAGCGTCAAAAGGTGGTGGACTGCCAGGCGACGGTTACCGCGAAGCGCGCCGACGATGCCCCGCGCGTGTTCACCGAAATCCACATCCATTTTAAAGTCATCGGACACAATCTGACCGAATCCGCCATCGAGCGCGCCGTGCAGATGTCCGCCGAAAAATATTGTTCCGCCTCCATTATGCTGGGCAAGGCAGCGAAAATCACCCACAGTTTTGAAATCGTCGAAGCGGAGTAATTTTTCAGACGACCCCCGTATCCTTCAGGGGTCGTCTGAAAAGCGTTTATAGGCGGAATATTGTTAAAGCGTGAATAAAGGCCGCCCGACAAAAAAGCAGATATATTCACGCTACACTATGAATATATCTGCTTGCTTATTGTGGATTCTCTCTCTATCAGCCTTCATAACTTGGCCTTGTGAGGATATTGTGCAAGCTTCACTAGAGATTGTCAACAATTTTTAATTATATCTTAATCAGATTTTGTGCTATATCGAAATGGAATCAAGCAAAAAGCGATACGGGCGGGTTGCCGCCGTCGCAAAATTTCTGTTATTTCAAACGATATGACACGCCAGACTATGAGGAGAGCTTAAATAATGAATACCGATAACGATACCCTCCATGCACCTACCCCTTCTTCCATGATGCCGGCAGGCAGACATGATTCGGAGCTGTTCCGTGTTTACGCCCTGATTTTGGACGGCATCACCGACCATGTTTTGCTGCCCGGCAAAAAACTGACTGAATCCGAGCTGTGCCGCCAGATGGTTTGCTCGCGCAATACCGTGCGCGGCGCGCTGTCCCTGTTGGCACACGACAAAATCGTCGATTTGCAGCCCAATCGCGGCGCGTTTGTCCATGTTCCCGATTTGAAGGAAATGCAGGACGTGTTCAACGCGCGTATCGAAATGGAAAGCATGATTTTGAACCTTCTGTCCGATATGCCCGATTTGGAAACCCGCCTCCAGCCGCTCTACGCCATGATCGAGCGTGAAGAACAGGCATCCGACAGCGGCGACCGCGTGGGTTGGAACCGCCTGTCCAACGCCTTCCATGTCGAACTGGCGCGCCTGATCGACAACAACGTCCTGTTCGACATCATGAACACCCTGTGCGCCCGCTCTTCGCTCATCGTCGCCGTCTTCGATGCGCAGCGTCATGAAAAACGCACCATCAATACCCACACCCATTCCGAACACCGCGAAATCCTCGATCTGCTGGTCAACGGCAAACGCAACCGCGTGGTCAAAGTCATGCGCAAACACTTAAGCGCGTGCGTGGAGCGTTTGGAACGCAAATACGAAGCGGAATAACACGGACACAGCAAAAAGGTCGTCTGAAAACCAGGATTCAGGTTTTCAGACGACCTTTGGTTTTGGGTAAAGCCGAATCGGCGGCAGCCTTTTCCGATTTTGGGCAAAAGGCGTACAATCCGAATTCAAACGAACCGGAACGAATTGAAACGAATCTAGATGAAACCAAAAATACAAAGACACGAACACATCCTCGCCCTGGTACGCGAGCAGCATTTCATGACGGTCGAGCAGCTTGCGGAAGCCTTGGACGTGACCCCGCAGACCATACGCCGCGACATACAGGAATTGAGCGAAACGCGGCAGTTGAAGCGTTATCACGGCGGAGCGTCGGTCGGCGATATTTCCGGCGGCGTGGCGCAAGGCAAGCGAAAACACTGCCAAAATGAAAAAAACGCCATCGCCCGCCTGATTGCCGCCCACATTCCTGACAATTCGTCGTTGTTTATCAGTATAGGCACGACGATGGAAGCCGTTGCCGCCGAGTTGGTCAAGCAGCGCAAAAACCTGCGGATTATCACCAACAATATTTACGTTGCCTCCATCACGTCTGCGCGCACCGACTACACCGTCATCATCACCTCCGGCGTCGTGCGCCCCTTGGACGGCGGGATTACGGGCGTGGCGACGGTTGATTTTATCAATCAGTTTAAAGTCGATTATGCCGTCATGAGTACGCACGGCGTGGAAAGCGATGGCTCGCTGTTGGACTACGACTATAAAGAAGTCAGCGTTATGCAGGCGATGATGACCAATGCGCGGGTCAGGTATTTGGGCGTGGACCACAGCAAATTCAACAGCAATGCCTTGGTCAGACTGGGCGACATCGGCTCGTTTGACAAAGTATTTACCGACCGCGTACCGGAAGCCGCCATGCAGAAGGTTTTGGGTGATGCGGGCGTAGAATGGCTGGTTGCCGAGCCTGTGCCGCTTTGATTTCGGGGGGTACAAAAGGTTAATGAAATTCGGGTACAATGGGGAAGCGTTTTCAGATGGCTGCTATTGAATGGGCAGGTCGTCTGAAAACAATCATCCGTATATGAATGTTCTTTGATTCAGAAGAACAGTTTTGAAAAGACATCAAGATGAATTTCCCCTGTATCAGCGAAAGAACATTTTCCGGCCTTTCATTGGCTGGCACTATCATTATTATCATCACGACTTCGATATGGTTCAGTCAGGCAGAACCCGAACGCTTCGGGATTACATTGATTGCCGGTATGTTGATGCTTGGCTCGGCGAATCTGGTTTATGTCTTGTTTTCCCATCGTTTGCGACCTGCTACTGTGGCGGGCAGCGTGTGGATAACAACCATACTTTGGTTGTTATTTATGATGGCGGTAGACAGTGCTGACAGTCATAATGACCCTTACTCCCCTAATTACGATCATCACGGATCAGGTTTTTTGTGGCTAGGGTTGCCTGTATTTTATGTTGGTTCGCTGATTGCCTCCATTATCGCCACCGCAGCCCGCCCCAAGCTGCTCTCTTTGGAAAAATCCTCGCTGCAAGCATTTTGGGCGTCCATGCGCTGGTCTTTTATCGGCACTACCGGTTTGCTTTGGATTTTTTACCCAATCGCACTTTTGGTTATTTTGGGTATCGTTCTGTTGATTAACCGGCTGGTTGATTTTATCGATTCATCAACCGCATCAAAACGTCCGGAAGACAATGCTTCCGACCATTCCAATCTTTCATCCGATTCGTAATTGTCTATACAGAGGTCTGCTATTTGACGGATAGGTCGTCTGAAAACCAATCATCCGTATATGAATGTCCTTTGATTCAAGAGAACAGTTTTGAAAAGACGTAAAGATGAATTTCCCCAGTATTAGCGAAAAAAAATTTGCCGGCCTTTCATTAGCAGGCAGTATCGTCATTATCATCACGACTTCGATATGGTTCGATCAGGTAGGTCCTAAAGATTTTGACAACACATTGATTGCCGGTATGTTGATGCTTGGCTCGGCGAATCTGGTTTATGCCCTGTTTTACCGGCGTTTGCGTCCTGCCACGTTGGCGGGCAGCTTGTGGGCGACAGCCATCGTTTGGGTTTGGTATATGATGGAGGTGCTCGATGAGCTCGCTTACATTCGGCACGGTTCAGGTACTTTGTGGTTTGTGTTGCCTTTATTCTATGGCATCTCGCTGATTGCTTCCATTATCGCTACCGCAGCCCGCACCAAGCTGCTCTCTTTGGAAAAATCCTCGCTTCAGGCATTTTGGGCGTCTATGTGCTGGTCTTTTATCGGCAATGCCAGTTTACTTTGGATTTTTTACCCAACCGCACTTTTGGTCATTTGGGGTATCGTTCTGTTGATTAACCTGCTGGTTGCTTTTATCGATTCATCAACCGTATCCAAACGTCCGGAAGACAATACTTCCGACCATTCCAATCTTTCATCCGATTCGTAATTGTCCATACAGGGGTCGTCTGAAACGGTTTTCAGACGACCTCTGTGCCCCGTATTGACTGTAAAGCCGTCCTGTTTTCAGGTAAAATCGGCACGACATCATATTTTCAGATAGCTCCCGACCATGCTCAACAAAGACCAATTCGCGGACAACCATTTCATCCGCACCATCATCGAAGAAGACTTAAAAAGCGGCAAACACGAAGCCATCCAAACCCGTTTCCCGCCCGAACCCAACGGCTACCTGCACATCGGCCACGCCAAATCCATCTGCCTGAACTTCGGTTTGGCGTATATTTACGACGGCTTGTGCAACCTGCGTTTCGACGATACCAATCCTGAAAAAGAAAACGACGAATACGTCAACGCCATCAAAGAAGACGTTGAATGGCTCGGTTTCCATTGGGCGGGCGAGCCGCGTTTCGCTTCCAACTATTTCGACCAGCTTTACGACTACGCCGTCGGTTTAATCAAAGACGGCAAAGCGTATGTCGATGATTTGACGCCCGAAGAAATGCGCGAATACCGTGGTACGCTGACCGAAGCGGGTAAAAACAGCCCTTACCGCGACCGCAGTATCGAAGAAAACCTCGATCTGTTCACACGCATGAAAAACGGTGAGTTCCCCGACGGCAGCAAAACCCTGCGCCTGAAAATCGACATGGCATCAGGCAACATCAATATGCGCGATCCCGTCATCTACCGCATCCGCCGCGCCCATCACCACAATACCGGCGATAAATGGTGCATCTACCCGATGTACGACTACACGCATTGCATTTCCGATGCCATCGAAGGCATCACGCATTCCTTGTGTACGCTCGAATTTGAAGCACATCGTCCGTTGTATGACTGGGTGTTGGATAACATTCCTGCGCCGCACGCCACGCGTCCACGCCAATACGAGTTTTCCCGTTTGGAGCTTCTGTATTCCATCACCTCCAAACGCAAGCTGAACCAATTGGTTTCAGACGGCCACGTTGCCGGCTGGGATGATCCGCGTATGCCGACCATTTCCGGTATGCGCCGTCGCGGTTACACGCCCGAAGGCCTGCGCCTATTTGCCAAACGCGCCGGTATTTCCAAATCTGAAAACATCGTCGATATGAGCGTGTTGGAAGGCGCGATTCGTGAAGAGCTGGAAAACTCCGCCCCGCGCCTGATGGCAGTCTTGAATCCGCTCAAAGTAACCCTGACTAACTTTGAAGCCGGCAAAACCCAAAGCCGCCGTGCCGCGTTCCACCCCAATCACGAAGAAATGGGCGAGCGTGAAATCCCCGTGTCCCAAACCATCTACATCGAGGCAGACGACTTTGCCGAAAATCCGCCCAAAGGCTTCAAACGCCTGACCCCGGGCGGCGAAGTACGCCTGCGCCACGGCTATGTGATCAAGTGCGACGAAGTAGTGAAAGACGCGGCGGGCAATGTGGTCGAACTCAAATGCAGCATCGACCATGACACCTTGGGCAAAAATCCCGAAGGCAGAAAAGTCAAAGGCGTGATTCACTGGGTTTCCGCCGAACATGCCGCCGAAATCAAAGTCCGCCTGTATGACCGCCTCTTTACCGTCGAGCGTCCCGATGCCGTGCGCGGCGAAGACGGCGAATACCTGCCGTTTACCGATTTCCTCAACCCCGAGTCCGTCAAAGAAATCACCGCCTACGCCGAACCCGCCGCCAAAAACCTGCCCGCCGAAAGCCGTTGGCAGTTTGAGCGTATTGGCTATTTCGTGACCGACCGCAAAGACCACCGTCCCGAGCAGCCCGTGTTCAACCGCACGGTCACGCTGAAAGACTCTTGGCAGCCTAAGTAATTTGTTGGCAACAGCTATATTGGAAGGTCGTCTGAAAACTTGGAATCGGGTTTTCAGACGACCTTTGTTGATAAAGGAATGAGATGGAACGTTATTCTGTACATTTGAAACTGCTGGGGATGGCGGTGTTGTGGGGTGCGTCTTGGCCGATGGGGCGGATGCTGGGGCAGTCGCTGCCGCCGCTGACGGGCGGGGCGGTTCGGTTTGTGTTGGCTTCGGTTTTGTTGTTGGGCTGGTTGTTTGCGCGCAGCAGGTTTGCGACTTTGGCGGCTTTGTCGGCACGGCAATGGCTGGGCTTGACGGCAGCCGCTTCCGTCGGGGTGTGCGGCTATGCGGTGTTTTTTATGTTGGGTTTGCAGGCGATGCCGGCGGGTAAGGCGGCGGTGGTGGTGGCGGTGAATCCCGTGCTGACGCTGCTGCTGGCGGCTTGGCTTTTCGGCGAACGGTTAAACGCGAAGATTTTGGTGGGTATGCTGCTGGCGGTCAGCGGTGCCATTGTGGCGGTCACGCAAGGACAGCCGTTGACGGTATTGTCGGGCGGCATCAAGGCGGGGGAGTGGCTGATTTTCGGCTGCGTGGTCTGCTGGGCGGCTTATACCTTAATCGGACGTGCGGTCTTGCGCGGGATAGACGCGCTGACGGTAACGGCGGCAACGTCGTTCATCGGCGCGCTGATGTTGTCGGTGGTGGCGTTGTGGACGGACGGATTGCCTTTTGAGGCAATGGCGGCGATGGATGCACGCGGTTGGACGGCATTGGCGTGGCTGGTCATCGGCGCGACGGTATTGGCCTACGCGTGGTATTTCGAAGGCGTGAAGACTTTGGGTGCAGGCAGCGCGGCAGCGTATATTACGCTCGTGCCGATTTTCGGTATGCTGTCTTCGGCTTGGGTTTTGGGCGAACCGCTGCATATTTCGCTGGTCGCGGGTTGCGCGGCGGCGGTCGGCGGCATGACGCTGATGCGGTATGGGTAGAAGGTCGTCTGAAAAAGGTTTTTCTATAGTGGATTAACTTTAAATCAGGACAAGGCGACGAAGCCACAGACAGTACAGATAGTACGGAACCGA
>CAUVJL010000095.1:0-10432 GCA_963552075.1 uncultured Neisseria sp. | reverse complement strand
CGTCAATAGGGGTCATGACTTTTTCGTCAATAGGGGTCATGACTTTTTCGTCAATAGGGGTCATGACTTTTTCGTCAATCCAAATCCTTCTCCCCTTGATTTGTTTGCCCTCGTAAACCATCTCCAACTTCACAAATCCAAGCCCTGAAAGATGGCTTATCCACCGGCTCACAGTCTCTTTTTTCGTTTCATACAGTTCGGCAAAATAACCGTTTGATGCGGTGCAATATCCAAACTTGTTTGTTAGGGCTGATATTTCTGCAAAAAGCAAACGTTCAGCAGGTTTCAGGCGTTTTTCGTAGCGAACGTGCGCGGGCAATATCGCGTAAAAACTAGGCTTTTCGTTGGTTTCCATCATCAACCCCTTTCACTTCCTCGACCCACTTGTCCAACGCCTCCCGCGCCTTGCTCACGTCTTCAGCTTGCATATAAGCCAACACCAGCAATCGGGCCTCGTGTATTCTTTGTTCTCGGCTCATGGTTCAATTCCTGATTTTGCTATCGAGTAATGCGCGACAGGTCTTTTACAGTTGCCGACCTTGTAACGCGGCCTGTTAAATTCAAATCCACGGCTCTCTAAATCCGTGATTCGCGCTCCAAGCTGTGTAATCTTTAGCTTTTCATATGCTTCCAAAGACGTGATGTGTCCGTTTGCGCGGATATAATCAATAATCCGCTTGCATTGTGTCGCTGTATCGTTCATAATCACCTTTCCTATTACCTGAATCGTTTCCTCGCAATTCAGGGGGAATTGCCCGCCTCGTGTGGGCTTTTCTTTTGGTTATTCACTTGCTTTTGAAGCTGTTTTCTTTTGCTTCTTGAGAAACAAATCAGGGTGCTTCAGCTTGATTGCCGCTGGGATTCCGCGTTTACTCCAGTTGAAGACACATTGCGGGCTTTTCCCTAGTTTTCGGGCAATGGAGGAGTAACTGCCAAGAGAATTTAAAAGGCGTTTATCCTGTTCAATCTCATTTTTTTTATCCATCTTGTAAACTTTCTGTTTAAGATTTAGTCTCTATATTAAACACCATGTTTAGTTACAAGTCAAGACTTGTTTAACAACATTTTGTTTAATTATGAGAAAATAAATTTTTAACTGGGAGTAGATGATGAATGAAACGACACAAAGGCTTTTCCAAGCCGCAAAAGATTTGAAAAACATAAACCTGCCATCTGAACTTGCGCGGTTTTTGAACGTTAGTCAGCAGGTTATAAAAAACTGGGAAGCGCGCGGCGTGTCGGCAAAGATGATTCCTGAAGTAGCGGAGCGACTGGGAATATCGGAAAGGTGGTTAAGGACAGGAGAGGGGGAAATGATTGGAGATGATGAAGTCCAGATAGAATCAAACGCTACCATAATCGGCACGTTGGACGTTTGGGACAGCAAGACGCCGTTATCGGCTGATGATTGTGAAGTCCCGTTTTACAAGGACGTGCATTTATCAGCAGGGAACGGATTTTCAGACGACATCGAGGACTACAACGGCTATAAACTGCGCTTCTCGAAATCAACCCTTAGACGGCACGGCATCAATCCTGCCGACGTGGTTTGCGTTTGCGCGGACGGCGACAGCATGGAGCCGGTATTCCCTGACGGCGCGACGCTCGGCATCAATACCGCAGACAAGGTCATCAAGGACGGAAAAATCTACGCCGTCAATCATGGCGGGCTGTTACGGACGAAAATACTGCAAAAACTGCCCGACAATAAAATCCGTATCAAAAGCTACAATTCCGAAGCCTACCCCGACGAAGAGGCAGACGCAGAGGAGATGAACATCATCGGGCGCGTGTTTTGGTGGAGCGTGATTGCATGATGGACAGCGACGAAGCATACAGAATCAGTTTGCAGCAAATCCGATCAGGCGATATATCGGCGGCGTGTCGGACGGTTGCGGATTATGAATTATCTCAACCGCAACCGCGCGGGCTGTTTTCGGGTGTATCTCCTCAGGAATACTGGGCGCGATACCCTGAGCCGTCAGACGTTGAAATCTTGGAGTCTATATTTTCAGAAACCCTAGAGACACCGGACGGAATAAGCGATGACGATTTAAATGCCGCACGTATCATTGCCGCGTTTAACTTTGTTTGGGGATTAAGCAAAATCCCTAAATGGCTTTATTATCATGAGTTTTCGTCATCCAGCCTTGTTGATTCTGCCGCGCCGTTGATGTTGCTGTCCCGCGCGAAATCACGGCAAGAGCTTAAACGGTATGAAAAGGTTGAGATTTTAGGCTGCCATGATAGTTGCGAGTTTTGTAAATCGCAAAGCGGCAAGGCATACAGGTCGTCTGAAGCCCCTGTTTTGCCCCATGCACAATGTACACACAAATCAGGTTGCCGATGTTGCTACCTGCCAGTTATCTAAATCTAGCCCGCGCAATGCGGGCTTTCTCATATCCAAAATAGGAAATCAACACGGTACTACCTTGACAGCCGCCGATTTAGGGCGGCTTTTTTTCGCCTAGTTCGCAGCGGTTCAAGCCAGTTCAAACTAAATTCTTTTTAAAATCAACATTAAACAAAAAATTAAACAAAATATTTAAACAAAGCGTTGCATAAAGCTAAACGTTATGTTTAAATACACCTATCGAAACAAAACACACAAAGGACGCAAAAATGAACATCGCAGAATTTAGCTCAAACCCGGCAGTACAAGAAATGGCTTTTGCGGAAACACTGAAAACTTTAAAAGAGAAAACAGGAATCACAACAGATAAATTCAAAGAATTAATGGCTACTGATAACAAATTTTCTGCGAGGTTTTTCAAAGAAATGACCGAAACAGTTAAAGCAAGTTTCAAAAGCTTCAAAGAACAACAAATCATCTAAGTTTCTTACCCAAGCCGCTTCAAGCGAGGCGGCTTCAATAAAAAACTTAATCCGCTCTTTAAAAATCAGGAAACGCAGTAACCACCCTTCAGGTAGGCGAGAGCCGATAGGAAGACATGGATAGGCATGGGGGAAGTCGAACAAACGGTTACAGGCAGGCGGGCAGCCGAAAAGACAATAACCCGCAGCGTAAACAGAGCCGCTTTGAAAGACAGGTGGCTTAATCAAGGGTTTGGACAAACCGACCCCTTGATTAAGACAACAACGCGAGGAAACGCAAAATGCTTGATATAAGCAAACACATAAAAAACAAAGCGCAATGGGTTAAAGGCGAGTTTGACGACATGGTCGAAGCAGGTTTTTCAGCTTCTCAGCTTTTCAGAGACACCATCGAAACGATTGGATTTGTCGGCGGGAAACTAGGAGCGGCGACAGAAAAAGCCATGTTCTATTACTTCCCCGACGGTACGAAACTGAAAATCACGTCATCGCCGTCAATTTCATGCGAGGTCATCGAATGAGCAATATCGGATATTCATCCCCCGATTGGGGAATGACGGGCGAAGATGCAACCTACACGAGAGCGCAAGCAATCAGCGAGGCAAAGCAAGAAGCGTTTTCCGCACTGGAAGACGAAATCGAATATCTCGTCATGCAAACAGCGTTTGAGTACCGCGAATCCCTTAAAGAGTGCCAAGACGAAACCCCGCGCCAGTGGGAATACAGAATGAATCTCCGAGATGAAGCCGCGTGGGTCAGCGACGAAATGATGGAAGTAATGGAGGAAGCCATAGAGGACGACCATTACTACACGCGAATCGAAAATCTCGACTTTTACGCAGACCGATATATCGAGCAGGCGCGGATTATCGCAGCCTGACGACAGCAAAGAATACCCATGAAGTGGAATAGAGTAGGCAGACCGTAAGTCGTGAGTGGGGACGCCGGCGGTGGTTTTGATTGAAAAGTTTTACACCGCCTCAAGCCGCGACAATGCGCGGGCGACGATACCTTTAGTTGCCGCGGCGCAGGTTGAACGAAGAAGCAGCCAAGCCCGCCGAGTGTTGAGATAAGCAGCGGTCGGCGGGCAATCCCAAACATCATGAATCAGCGAGGAAACAACCATGAAATACACAGCAATCATCATCGCTTCGGCGACAGTAGCTTTTTGCGTGCAGGCATACGCGAAAGCGCAGGCATATATGGACTACACAACAGACGCCGCATTTATCGGCGTGGACGCTATCGACCCATACGAAAACATCCGCGATGTTGTAGCTCGCCATGAAATGCAAGCGGCAGCAAAGGCGACGCGCGAAAACGAAGCCGCAATCGCGGAAATGTACGAACAACTGACAGCCGCCGAAAGAGTGCGCGGCGACGCGGAGGTTAAATAATGTTTGCAGTATTTGGTAAGTCAAAGAAAAAAGAGTTTGAAAATTCTTTTAACAAATTTGGCGTGAAAATTAAAGATGAAGAAAAGTCTTTTGCGAAAGATACAGGCTGCTATCAAATTTCAGGCGACTTTTCGGACGAAAAGATAGCTATGGATTTTGTGGAGCTTTGCAAGGGTCAGGAAGATTTTATCCGCCCTGTTTATATAGCAATTCTCAAGCCTCGAGTTGATAAGCATGGCAATGAGAAGTTAGATAAGAAAACCGGCAAACCATCAATGCGATATTGTAAATACAAGGAGCTTCCGAAATGAGTTACCACCAACCATATGCGGCGTGCGGCAACCGTTCGGCAAGAAGTCGGGGATTTTCAGGCGCGCGGCGAACTAACAGCGTTGTCATGCGAGCAGTTAAAGGCGGCTATGAAGTAGGGATAATGCCGATTTTCTATGACACAAGTTCAACACGCCGCGACCGAAACAAGAAGCCGGCATTGCTGGAAGTGCAGATTTTCAAAACCGAAAAGGCGGCGCGGAAATATATGGATAGCCTTTTGGCGGGTGGGTTATGAGGATTCGTTGTTCTTCCATCGCCGACATCATCGGCAAGCCAAAAACCAAAGGCGAGACCATCACGGAGACCGCCAAATCAAAACTGATTGAGATGGCGAAGCGCGAACTGTTCGGCTTTGAATCTTTCGACGGCAACGCCTATACCGAAAAGGGCGACCTAATGGAAGAAACCGCCATCAAATACAGCGGTTTGGTTCGAGGTAAAGAGTATCGAAAGAACATCGAACGGCGCGTCAATGACTGGCTGACTGGCGAATGTGATGTTTACGATTCAGGCGACCGCCTGATTGTTGATACCAAGTGTTCATGGGACATTGGGACACATCCATTCTTCAGGGACGAAGCCGAAAAGAAAGCAGTCAAAGCGGGTTACGACTGGCAGATGCAAGGCTATATGTGGCTGTTTGATTGCGACCGCGCCGACATCGACTTTTGGTTATTACCCACGCCCGAAGAGCTTTTGAAACCGTGGGAAGACCGCGAGAAATACATCGACCTTGTGGAAGCCATCCCGATTGAGAAACGTATCACGACCGTATCAATAACGCGTGATGACGAAAAAATCGAACTAATCAAAGAGCGCGTAGCAGCCTGTCAAGCCTATTACGAAACGCTTTTGAATCAATACAGATAAGGAATTTAAAAATGAGTATCGCTCAAAACCAAGCAGTAGCCCTTGCGAAACAATTCAACATTCAAGGAGATCCGCAAGAGCTGGTTCAAACACTTAAGGCAACCGCCTTTAAAGGCAATGCGACAGACGCGCAATTCAATGCCCTGATGATTGTATCAACGCAATACGGTTTGAACCCGTTTACCAAAGAGATTTACGCATTCCCCGATAAAAACAACGGTATCACGCCCGTTGTCGGCGTGGACGGCTGGGCAAGAATTATCAATAGCCATCCGCAATTTGACGGCATGGAGTTTGCGTCTGATTCCGAAAGCTGCACCTGCAAAATCTACCGCAAAGACCGAAATCATCCAACGACCGTAACAGAATATTTGGAAGAGTGCCGGCGCAATACACAGCCATGGAACAGCCACCCACGCAGAATGCTCCGACACAAAGCAATGATTCAAGCCGCGCGTTTGGCGTTTGGTTTCGGCGGAATCTACGACGAGGATGAAGCGCAGCGTATCCAAGCACCTGAAACACCCAAAGAAGTAAAAGCAGACCATGAGTTAGACAGCCTGATTGCTGATGGCGAGGCGGCAGCAAACAAGGGTATTGAGGAATACAAAAAATGGTTTTCCGATATTGGCGCGGCAGGTCGTCTGAAATTGGGCAGCGAGAATCATGAACGGTTTAAGCAAATTGCCGAAAACACCATTACGGCTGACGTAGTAGAGCAAACCAAGCCCACGCCGACCGAAGAACAGTTCGCGGCATTGGTCGAAGCAATATCAACAGGCGTGAAAGAAGTTTCCGACGTCTTGGGAAACTACAACCTGACCGACGAACAAAAGGCAGAAATCAACGCCCTGTAAGGAGCCGTCATGTTCGCAGTGTTTGGCAAATGCCGCCCCGAAGAAGAAAAACGGCGGCGGCTTCTTTACAACAAAGACGATTGCAAGTGGTACGAGGATACCCGCAAATGGAAGCGGTTAAGTAATGCCCGCTACCAAATCAGCCCTGAATATTCGTCTATCGAGACCGCCGAAGAGTTTATCCGGCTGTCGGCGGGTAACCCTGACATCCACATAGTCGGAATCAGGCAGGCGCAGGAAGTAAACGGAAAGACCGTTTGGAAGCCTGTCAAAACAGTTTTGAAAAGGAAATGAAAATGAAAGGCAATGAATTTTTTAAAATTCTTGGGAAGTTATCCACGCAAGAAGAGTATGTTGAGTTTATTCAGCACCTAGATAATTTATTTGAATTACTTGACGAACTTGATTGTGATGATGTCTTTGGGACAGAGGGCTGGCGACACGCCATTGGTTTAGGTGATTAACAAAAAAAGGAATCTTGAAAATGGCATTAAACAAAGTAATCCTGATCGGGCGATTGGGCAAAGACCCTGAAGTCCGCTATATGCCAAATGGCGAGGCGGTTTGTAATTTCAGCGTCGCCACCAGCGAAAGCTGGAAAGACCAAAGCGGGCAGCGTCAAGAGCGCACCGAATGGCACAACATCACCATGTATCGCTGCCTTGCTGAAATTGCCGGGCAATACCTGAATAAAGGCAGCCAAGTGTATTTGGAAGGCAAGATTCAGACCCGCAAATACCAAGGCAAAGACGGCATCGAACGCACGGCATACGACATCATCGTGAACGAAATGAAAATGCTGGGCGGTGGTAATGACAGGCAACAGGCACAAGCAGAAACGCCGCCGCAGCCGCGCCGTCAAGCACCTGTCGCGCCTGCCGCGCCTGTTGATGATGCTGATGAATCAGATGATATCCCATTCTAGGAGCAAGAAATGACGAAGCAGAGAGAATTTACATTTACATATAAATTCGGCGGTAAATACTGGTCGGCATCTGTATTTGCCGACAGTGTTGAAGAGGCGAAACGGAAGATTCGGGCGCAGGCATCGGCGGTTTATGAGGGTGAAATTGTGGCGAGGATACCCGTGATATGTCGTATTTCTTGGATTAATCGTTTACTGGCATGGGTTAATAGGAGTGAGAAATGACACAGCAATTTAAGTTCGGAGACCGCGTGATAGATAAAGCTTTAGGATTGGGCGAATGTGTGGTTATCAATGCTTCAGAAAACTCAGTCTATATCATGAATGAACGAGGCGACTATAACGCAGTGGCACAACCTGAGACGCTGGAAATCGTCCCATACCCTGACACTGCGCGCCTTGATTGGCTGGCAGACAAGCACAACAAAATAGGCAGCGTGTTACTCCCGCGTGAATGCGTTGAAAAACATCTCGACAGTATGCGCGACGCGATAGACGCGGCGATGCAATTACCGACAGACAACTAACCCCACAGGCAGGCAGCCAAACGCCCGAGCCGTTGAGAGGACGGCAATTAGCGAGGAAACAAAATGCAAACAGTAGCAGCAACAACAAAACCGACGGCAAGCCAAATGCTTGCCACAAAGCGAGCAGCGAAGAAATCAATTAAAGAAGAGCGCGCCCTGAAACGTGCGGGCAAAGTGAAAAACATTGACCGCAACAAGCTGTCAGGAATGTCGAAAGAGCAAAAGGACAACATCAACGCAATGCTGTCAGGCGAAAAGGTATCAGCCGACGAAGCGGTTACATGTAGCGTCAAAATGTGGCTGTCGTTGCAAGATATGCGCTATGCCTGCAATCAGGAGTTAATCAACTTCGCAGAGCATATCATTAAGCAGGTTCAGCGGCTTGGTCTGTATTGCAACACAGACGACCCAGCGAACGAGAAAAGCGTGGAGTTTGCCTGCAAGGAAGCGTCGCAAGCAGTCGCGCAATGGACTAAGGATTTTGACGACCTTAGCCCGAATCAACGTCAATTGGTATTGCGCCCGCTGTCTAATCTCTTCGCCGCGTATGAAGAGTTTTTGAAAGACGCGCCGGTGCGTTTAATCGCCGAAGTGTCCACATACTCAATCGCCGTCAGCGTTACCAAGAAAGCCATGACGTTTTTAGAGCTTGATGGCGGAATCATCTCAGCGGTTGATAAGGTAGTTAACGGCAGCGATTCACGCGCGGAAGCCCGCCGCCTGAAAATGCCCTATGCCGAATTTACCGACCGAATCTTACACGCCACAAACCTGCTTTACGACGTGGGGATTCAGGCAGATTCAGCACTTTCAGAAATGTACGGCAAGCCATTAAACCCAATCCGCCCGCAGCGTATCGGCGACGTGCGCCAACCGCTCATGAAAATGCTTGTCAAGAATAAGGGCGGCGCGCTAGTTCAGGCTGTCAAGGATTCGGAAAACATCATACGACATTGCGACAGCGGCACCGGCTTTAGTTGTTTCAACTGGACTAAGCATTTTAAACGCGCGGCGAACCTGATTAGCCTTATGAGACAGGACGCGGCGGCATGAAAGAGATAATTGTCGCAATCCTGATCGCCGCCGTCGTTATCGCGGTGGAAGTATCAGGAATCCCGAAAGTGGCGGCGCAAATAAACGAATATCAGAAAGGACAACAAAGATGAACGAATGGAAGAAAGCATCTGAAGAGAATCCGCCATTAGATACGCCTGTATGGGCAGGATGGTTCAACGTGGATGGAAGTTTTACAAGTGGATTGCTTGTTCTTGCGGATGCCGACCCTTTCCCCATTTGGGGGCGTTGTGATAATTCAATACCTTACGACAATTTCGGGATATTGCTTGATGATGCCCCTTACCCTGTAAGCCATTGGATGTATCTACCCGCGCCACCCGAAAATCAGGAGAATGCAATGGCAAAAATCATAATTGAAATCGAAGATTTACCTAACGGCGGAGTTAGATATGAGCCGCATGGAGACCTGCTTATCTTAGATGGTGGTACACCTGCCCAATTAACTTGGATCGCTGTGCAAGATGTTATTTATATGCTTGAGAAAATTGGGGCTATGCAAGTTAAATGAATAAAAGGCAAGCGAAATGACAATTTCAGACGACCTGAGGCAGCTATCAGCCGCAATAAATTATTTAAGCCAAAAGCGCAAAGATATTTTAGACGACCTGAAAGCACACCCCGAAAGACACGGCTGCCCGTACTTCATCGGGCAGGTATTTAAAACACAGGGCGGCGCGGTTTACAAGGTCGAGGCAATCAACGTCTTGACCTATCCAAGCGCGGACGGTATATGCGCCTACTACCAAGCGCAGGCGGTAAACCAAAACAAGCCGCACAACCGAAAAGAATACACCGTACAAATAGGAGCTTAAAAATGAACATTGAAAAAATTATTAATTGGTTCAAAGCAGCAAAACCAAATCCGACAGAAAAAGATAAAGCAACCCAAATTGGAGCGCATTTTGAAGAGGTTTCTGAAATGATGCAGGCGTTGTCTTGCAACTCGGCACAAGCAGAACAGCTTTCGCAAGAATTTTATGCATGCGATGCCATCGATAAAGATATTGACGGCGAATTTGTAGAATTGCCAGAAAACTGGGAAATTGACCTACTGGATTCCCTTTGCGACCAAATCGTAACAGCAATCGGCGTGGGCTATATGATGGGGTTTGATATGGTCGGCGCGCTGCAAGAAGTCAATTTGTCAAACTGGAGCAAGTTTGATGAAAACGGCGATCCGATTTTCAACGAGAACGGGAAAATCGTGAAAGGCGAAAATTACTTCAAACCCGACCTTGCGAAGTTTGTACGGAGCGACAATGCGCCGGCGGCTGAATAGCTACCAATCCGACAGGCGGCGAAATGCCGCCTTAGAAAAATC
Organism: uncultured Neisseria sp.; assembly: GCA_963552075.1. Lineage (GTDB taxonomy): Bacteria > Pseudomonadota > Gammaproteobacteria > Burkholderiales > Neisseriaceae > Neisseria. The sequence goes on along the minus strand of CAUVJL010000095.1, from coordinate 290 downwards.
AGAAAGGATAGAAAATGAAATTACTCAAGATGAAAGAGGTTGTTGAAAAAACAGGTTGCGGCAAGACAAAAATTTATGCCATGATTAAGGATGGCAAATTCCCTCGACCTTGTAAAATTGGCAACGCTTCACGTTGGCGTGAAGACCATTTGGACGACTGGATTAAAGCACAAGTCCAAGCCTAGCGAAAACAAAAGAGGGTATGAATACGGGTATAAATCAATCTGATTTGACAAAAATCTTTAATTTTCAACAAGATAATATAAAAATGCTTTTGTTCATTGATAACT